>NZ_LZIZ01000084.1:0-73447 GCF_001666915.1 Mycobacterium sp. E3339
GGTCAAACTGGCCGGCGCGACCGGGCTCGTCGTGGGCCTGGTGGGCCCGCCCGTGTTGGGCGTCGCGGCCGCCACCGGCTTGGTGCTGTTCTTCGTCGGCGCCGTGGTGACGCACCTGCGGGCCGGCGTCCTTTACAACATCGCGTTTCCGGGGGCGTACCTGGGCATGTCGGTGGCGGCCGCGACGCCCAACACGGGCGGGCCCACCAGGCCCACGACGAGCCCGGTCGCGCCGGCCAGTTTGACCATCCCCAGCGCCGGTAGCCACGACCGCGGCACCCCGACTTCGGCCGAGTTCGCCAGGACGAACTGCGCCGGGACGAGGTCGGCGACGGCGACGCCGGCGGTGCCGGCGGCGGTCAACAGCGTGACCAGAACGTATGCGGTGTCCATCTGCGTCAAGCCCTTGCCGGACAGCCGGTTTTGCGGTGGCGAGCCGGATGGTCGCCGCGGCGCACAATCGTTAAGGTCATGGTGCTGGCCTCCTTTGCAACAGAGAGCTCGATGGATGCGGTCAATCTCTTGACGGCTTCTGTGCGGAAAAGGTGACCCATGAGCGCCCCGAAGAACCTGACCGATCTCGCGCAGCGTTTCGACGCGGACCGGCGACACCTGAGGTCGGTCGCTTTCCAGCTGCTGGGCTCGGCGGCCGACGCGGACGACGCGGTTCAGTCGGCGTGGCTGAAGGCCAGCCGCGCCGACTTCGGCGCCGTCGACAACCTCACCGGCTGGTTCACGACGATCACCGCCCGCGAGGCCCTCGACCAGCTGCGGATTCGCAAGAGGCGCGCCGAACAGCCGTTGGCCGACGCCGACGAACTGGACCGACTGGCCGCGGCCCCGTTGGCAGCTGCGGACGAGGAAACGCTGTTGACGGAGTCGGTGAGTAACGCGCTGCTGGTGGTGCTCGACCGGCTCTCGCCGGCGCAGCGCGTCGCGTTCGTGCTGCATGACGTGTTCGCGGTGCCGTTCGAAAACATCGCCGGCCTGCTGGACCGGTCGCCGCAAGCCGCCAAGAAGCTGGCAAGCCGGGCGCGTGGGCGGCTGCAAGCCGATCCGCGCGACGAACCCGAGCGCGTGGCCAAGCACCTCGAGATCGTGGAGGCGTTTCTCGCGGCGTCGCGCGGTGGCGACATCGGTTGCCTGCTCGAGTTGCTGGCTCCGGACGTGTTGCGCACCGTCGACCGGGCGCTGGTTCCCGACGGCGTGCCGACCGAGTTGCGTGGGGCCAGGCAGGTCGCGGAGGAAACCCGCCGGTTCGCCCAGCGGGCCCGCGCCGGTGTGGTGATGCTCATCGACGGGGTGCCGGGCATCGTCCTGGCGCCGCACGGACGCGCTGAGGCGATGTTGCTGATCGCCGTCGGAACCGATGACCGCATCCACGCGATCGACATCACCGGGGATCCCGACCGCGTCGGACGGGCCGCGTTGACGCTGCCGAACTGGCCGGTCCAGCAACATCACAGCCGCATCGGGTACCAAGGACATCAGACACCGCCGGCCGTGCGGCCGGCGACGGGGCGAGAACGGGAGCGCCATGCTCGATAAGCCGTTCGCGCGGCGTGGCCTGCTGCGCGGTGCCGGCGCACTCGCCGCGGCATCGCTGGTGCCGTGGAGCGGGGGCTGCGCTCCCGAAGAGGACGCGTTGACGTTCTTCTTCGCGGCCAACCCCGACGAACGCGACGCCAGGATCCGCATCGTCGACGAGTTTGCCCGCCGTCACCCGGACATCAAGGTTCGCCCGGTGCTCTCGGCCCCGGGCGTGATGCAGCAACTGTCGACGTTCTGTGCCGGTGGCAAGTGCCCGGACGTGCTGATGGCGTGGGACCTCACCTACGCCGAGTTGGCCGCCCGGGGCGTGCTGCTGGACCTCAACACCATGCTGGCGCGAGATCCGGGGTTCGCGGCCGAACTGAAGGCGGACGGCATCGGGTCGCTGTATGACGCCTTCACCTTCGAGGGTGGCCAATACGCCTTCCCGGAGCAGTGGTCCGGAAATTACCTGTTCTACAACAAGCGGTTGTTCGCCGACGCCGGGGTGCCGCCCCCGCCCGGCACGTGGGAGCGGCCGTGGTCCTTCACGGACTTGCTGAACGCCGCCACCGCTTTGACCAAGCGGGATCGTTCCGGACGAGTTACCCAGTGGGGCTTCGTGAACATGTGGTTCTCGTACTATTCGGCGGGGCTGTTCGCCATGAACAACGGGGTGCCCTGGTCCACCCCGCTGAAGAACCCGACCCATTTCAACTTCGACAACGACGGTTTCATCGAGGCGGTGCAGTTCTACGCGGACCTGGCCCACAAACACAAAGTCGCGCCCAATGCGTCCGAGGTGCAGTCCATGTCCACTCCCGACCTGTTCGCGACCGGCAGGGCGGCGATGGCCATGGGCGGGCACTGGCGATACCAGACGTTCATCCGGGCCGACGGCCTGGATTTCGATGTCGCCTCGTTGCCGGTCGGGCCGCGCAGGCAGGGGCAGCCCGCCCATTCCGACATCGGTTCCACCGGACTGGCCATCTCCGCGAGCAGCCAACGCAAAGATGAGGCATGGGAATTCGTGAAATTCGCGACCGGGCCCGTCGGCCAGGCATTGATCGGTGAGTCCAGCCTTTTCGTTCCGGTGCTGCATTCCGCGCTCGACTCGCCCGGGTTCGCCAAGGCCCACCGCAACATCGGCAACCTCGGCGTGCTCACGCAGGGACCCGCGTACTCCGAAGGGTTGCCGGTCACCCCGGCGTGGGAGAAGATCGTCGCCTTGATGGACCGCAGCTTCGGACCCGTGCTGCGCGGATCGCGGCCCGCGACGTCCCTGGCCGGTCTGTCGCCCGCCATCGACGAGGTGCTGCGCAACCCATGACATCGGTCGACACCGCCCCGGCGCCCGGGGCAGCCAGCCGCAACCCCGCCAGGGGAGCGGGCCCGTGGCGACGGCGCGCCTGGGCCGGCCGCCTTTTCGTGGCTCCGAACCTGGCCGCCGTCGCGGTGTTCATGCTGTTCCCGCTTGGGTTCTCGCTGTACATGAGCTTTCAGCGGTGGGACGTCTTCAGGCCGCCGAAGTTCGTGGGCGGAAAGAACTTCCAAGAGCTGTTCACCTCGGACCCGCTCTTCCTGATCGCCATCCGCAACACCGTCATCTTCACCCTCGGAACGGTCGTGCCGACCATCGTCGTCAGCCTGGTGGTTGCCGGCGTGCTGAACCGTAAGGTCAGGGGCATCGGCGTTTTCCGCACCATCGTCTTTCTGCCGCTCGCGATCTCGTCGGTGGTGATGGCGGTCGTATGGCAGTTCGTCTTCAACACCGACAACGGGCTGCTCAACATCATGCTGGGCTGGGTGGGAATCGGCCCGGTCCCGTGGCTGGTCGAACCCCATTGGGCGATGGCCTCGTTGTGCGTCGTCAGCGTCTGGCGCAGCGTGCCGTTCGCCACGGTCATCCTGCTGGCGGCGATGCAAGGGGTCCCCGAGACGGTTTACGAGGCCGCCCGGATAGACGGGGCGGGCGAGATGCGTCAGTTCGTGTCCATCACGGTCCCGCTGATCCGTGGATCGATATCCTTCGTGTGCGTCATCTCGATCATCCACGCGTTTCAGGCATTTGACATGGTTTACGTCCTCAACGGCGCGAACGGCGGCCCCGAAAGCGCGACATACGTGCTGGGCATCATGCTGTTCCAGCACGCGTTCTCGTTCCTGGAGTTCGGGTACGCGTCGGCGCTGGCGTGGGTGATGTTCGCGATCTTGCTGGTGCTGACCGTGGTGCAGCTGCGGATCACTCGCCGACGGACCTGGGAGACATCTCGTGGCCTCAGCTGAGCGGTTGTTCACGCGCAACGCCATGCGCGGTGTGCTGGTCTACAGCGCGCTGATCGCCATCGCCTGGTGTTGGCTGTTTCCCATCGCCTGGGCGGTGTCCGGCTCGCTGAAGCGGGAAGGTGAGATCACCGAGCCAAGGCTGTTGCCCGCGCACCCGCGCTGGTCCAATTACGCCGAGGTGTTCTCGTTGCTGCCGTTCGCGCGCATGTTCTTCAACACCGTGCTGTACGCCGGCTGCGTGACCGCCGGGCAGGTCTTCTTCTGCTCGTTGGCCGGATACGCGTTCGCGCGGTTGCAATTTCGCGGGCGCGACACGCTGTTCGTGCTATACCTGGGCACGCTGATGGTGCCGCTGACCGTGACCGTGATCCCGCAGTTCATCCTGATGCGGACCGTCGGGTGGGTAGACACCCCGTGGTCGATGATCGTGCCGGGCCTGTTCGGCAGCGCGTTCGGCACCTACCTGATGCGTCAGTTCTTTCGGACGCTTCCCACTGACCTGGAGGAGGCGGCGATACTCGACGGTTGTTCGCCGTGGCAGATCTATTGGCGAATCCTGTTGCCGCACGCCCGTCCCGCGGTGATGGTGCTGGCGGTGCTCACTTGGGTCAACGTCTGGAACGACTTCCTGTGGCCGCTGCTGATGCTCCAGCGCAACAGCCTGGCCACGCTGACCCTCGGGTTGGTTCGGCTGCGGGGCGAGTATGTCGCGCGCTGGCCGATAATCATGGCCGCGTCGATGGTGATCATGTTGCCGTTGGTCATCATCTATGCGGTCGCGCAGCGCTCCTTTGTCAGGGGCATCGCCGTCACGGGACTCAACGGTTAAGCCATGGCCTCGGTGACTTTCGAGCAAGCTACGCGCCGCTACCCCGGGACGGACCGTCCGGCCTTGGACAGCCTCGATCTAGAGGTCGGGGACGGCGAATTCGTTGTCCTGGTCGGCCCTTCCGGATGCGGGAAGACGACCTCGTTGCGGATGGTGGCCGGGCTGGAATCGCTGGACTCCGGGCGCATCCGGATCGGCGACCGCGACGTCACCACCGTCGATCCCAAGGACCGCGACGTCGCCATGGTCTTCCAGAACTATGCGCTCTACCCGCATATGACGGTCGCGCAGAACATGGGCTTCGCCTTGAAGATCGCCAAGACGCCGAAGGCGCAGATCCGCGACCGCGTCCTGGACGCGGCGAAACTGCTTGACCTGCAGCCGTATCTGGATCGCAAACCCAAGGACCTCTCGGGTGGGCAACGCCAGCGGGTGGCGATGGGACGTGCGATCGTGCGTCGCCCGCAGGTCTTCCTGATGGACGAGCCGTTGTCGAACCTGGACGCCAAACTGCGCGTGCAGACCCGCAACCAGATCGCGGCACTGCAACGGCGCCTGGGAACCACGACCGTCTACGTCACCCACGACCAGGTCGAGGCGATGACCATGGGCGACCGTGTCGCCGTCCTGCGCGACGGCGTGCTGCAACAGTTCGCAGCGCCGCGTGAGCTGTACCGCAACCCGGTCAACGTCTTCGTCGCGGGCTTCATCGGATCGCCGGCAATGAATTTGTTCACCCTGCCGATCATCGATTCCGCTGTGTCATTGGGGGATTGGCGCATCCCGTTGCCGCGGGACCTTGCCGGCAGCGCGAGCGAAGTCGTCGTCGGGGTCCGCCCCGAACACTTCGAGCTGGGCGGCCTGGGAGTCGAGATGGAGGTCGACGTGGTCGAGGAGCTCGGCGCGGACGCCTACGTGTATGGCCGAATCACCGGCTCCGGCAAGGTCATCGACCAACCCGTCGTCGCGCGCGCCGACGGCCGACGGCCCCCCGAAAAGGGCAGCCGGGTGCGGTTGCATCCAGAGCCGGGGCATTTGCACTTCTTCGGTGTGGATGGCCGGCGAATCGGTTGAGGGGGTAGGGCTATGGGCGTGAGCCGCGCCGATCTGGTGTGCGAAGGTGGCGGCGTCCGGGGCATCGGCCTGGTCGGCGCGGTCGACGCGCTGGCGGAGGCCGGTTACCGGTTTCCCCGGGTCGCGGGCAGCAGCGCCGGCGCGGTCGTGGCGTCGCTGGTCGCGGCGCTGCAGGTCGCGGGTGAACCGCTGACCCGGCTCGCGGAAGTGATGCGGTCCATCGACTACCGAAAGTTCCTGGACCGCAATTTGATCGGACACGTGCCGCTGATCGGTGGGGGACTGTCGCTGTTAGTGTCCGACGGGGTCTACCGCGGCGCCTACTTGGAACGGCTGCTCGCCGGTGTGCTCGCGGACCTGGGAGTCCGGACGTTCGGTGATCTGCGCACGGGCGAGGAACCCGACCAGTTCGCCTGGTCGCTCGTGGTGACGGCCAGCGACCTGTCCCGGCGCCGACTGGTGCGCATCCCGTGGGACCTCGGTTCCTACGGCATCGACCCTGACGACTTTCCGGTGGCCCGCGCCGTGCACGCTTCATCGGCGATTCCCTTTGTGTTCGAACCCGTCCGGGTCGGCAGCGCCACCTGGGTCGACGGTGGCTTGTTGTCGGACTTTCCGGTGGAGCTTTTCGATCGCCCCGGCGCGCAGCCGCGATGGCCGACGTTCGGGATCCGGCTGTCGGCGCGGCCCGGCATCCCGCCGACCCACCCGGTTCATGGGCCGGTCTCGTTGGGCATCGCCGCGATCGAAACGCTGGTGAGCAATCAGGACAACGCCTACATCGACGACCCGTGCACCGTTCGGCGCACCATCTTCGTTCCCGCCGAGGACGTCAGCCCGATCGACTTCGACATCACCGCCGAGCAGCGCGACGGCCTCTACCAACGGGGACTGCAGGCGGGCCGGGATTTTCTGCGGACCTGGAGCTACCAGGATTACCTGACGGCGTGCGGTGGCCCGTCGAAAGGCGCGCTGTAGCGGAGTCAGAAGCCGTGGCGGCGCTTATCCACGCGCGCAGCGGATCTCATTGAGGCGATGTTCGATGCGCGCGACGTCGGCCGGCAACGGCAACTGGTTGGTGACCCGAGTGATTTCGACGCCGATATCAATGCGGCTGATCGGCCAGAATTGCCGCCTCATGAGTTTGCTTGCGATGGCAGTGATCTCGTCGTTACACAGGCGCCGCCGAGCCAGGGCCGCCAGGGGCGCATATCCGGTCGTGGGCATGCCGGCGGGGTAACCGGCCCGCACGAAAGCCACGATGCTCGACACCCAAAGGGCCAGGTCCATAGTCCCACCTCGCTCACCGCCGCGTTGTAAGAATTAGCGGCAGCCTTACCGGTAGCAACGTACCATCGCCAACGCCATCAGCTGAGTAACGCCACACAGTTAAAACGCATTTTTTACACGCGGATTGCCGGGCGCCGGCACGCGCGATCTTCGCCACGATGCCCCTCAGCCGGGCGCGCCGTAACGGCGTCTGGCCGCAAGGCTTTCTAGGATTGCGGCGTGATGGATCGCTATGGAACCGATGTCCTCGCCGCGGGCCGGCGCAAGCCCCGTTCGACCGAGCACCCGGCCGAACCGGGCCTGGTGGTCGAGGACGTGGAGAGCGGGTACGTCGGGGCGGTGGTGCGGGTCGAGTACGGCCGGGTCGACCTGGAAGACCGGCGCGGACACGTGCGTGGTTTCCCTTTGGGCCCTGGCTATTTGATCGATGGCCAGCCGGTGATCCTTACCGCGCCGCGTCGTCAGGCGCCCACCGCCGCGGCGCGGACGGCGTCGGGCTCGGTCGCGGTGCCGGGCGCGCGCGCCCGCGTCGCCCGCGCCAGCCGGATTTACGTCGAGGGCCGCCACGACGCCGAGCTGATCGCGCAGGTGTGGGGTGAGGACCTGCGCGTCGAGGGGGTCGTCGTCGAGCACCTCGGCGGCGTCGACGACCTGGTGGAGATCGTCGCCGAGTTCGCGCCCGCTCCGGGGCGTCGGCTTGGTGTGCTCGTCGACCACCTGGTCGCGGGTTCGAAGGAGGCGCGGATCGCCGGGGCGGTCCGGCGCGGACCCGGCGGCGGCGACACCCTGGTGGTCGGCCATCCCTACGTCGACATCTGGCAGGCCGTAAAACCCCAGCGGCTGGGCCTGGCGGCCTGGCCGGACGTCCCGCGACACATCGAGTGGAAACACGGCGCGTGTCGGGCGCTCGGCCTGCCGCACGCCGGCCAGGCGGACATCGGCAGGGCCTGGCGGCATATTCGGTCCCGGGTTCGCGACTGGAACGACCTGGAGCCGGCGCTGATCAGCCGGGTCGAAGAACTCATCGACTTCGTGACGCAGCCAGGCTGAGCCGGCGAACCGACCAAGCACCACACGGGCGGCCGCTCAACGCCGTTCGTCCAAAAAGATCCCCAAGATTTTATCCGCCCACGGGGCCGACGTGGCGCGCGCGATGTTCTCCACGTATCCGTCACCACTCTTGCTCAGCAATCGTCGTGGTGCCGTCACGTCCGCCAAAAGACCACTAGATCGGGCAAAGACGGTGCTTGTAAGCAAATCTCGCCAGGGGCTCTAGGCAGGCGGGCTGGCCTGAGTCCCGGCCGCGTGACGTTTCGTGTGCGCCCGGGCGAATCGGACCGGCCGCCGTCACATATCGGCCGCCGCCGGCACTAACTCCGTAAAGCCGAAAAAATGAGCGAAGACGGAGGGACACATGACCGACGCGCTGGTCATCGACGCCGAAGGCCTGGACAGGTTGTCGTGTAACGCCAGGGCCAACCCGGAGACCGGCAAGAAAACGCTGAAAGCCAAGACGGTGTGCGAGACGGGCTTCCGCAACATGACCTACGTCCGCGACCTGGCGCCGATGCTGGTGGGCGAGCCGCCCGCGCTGCTGGGCGACGACTCGGCGCCCAACCCCTCCGAGACAGCCCTGGCGGCGCTCGGGTCGTGCGTGTCGGTGGGCTTGCTGGCCAATGCGACGCACCGCGGGGTGACGCTGACCAGGATCGAGGTGGAGATGGAAGGCGACATCGACATCTCTGCGGTGTGGGGCGTCGGCGACACCCCGCAGGGAAAACGCCTCGGTTTCAGCGCGGTCCGTTGCAAGGTGACCCTGGCCGGCGACGCCGACGACGCGACACTCAAAGAGATTCATGACAACGCCATCGCGTGGTCGCCCGTCGTCAACACGTTCCGCAGCCCGGTGAGCGTCGACTCGACCCTGCTCACCGCATAGGCACCGGAAGCAACGACATTGGCGAAGACCACAACGGCCCAGGAGGTTTCATGACGGCGACGGTGGATGCGGCGGCCGGCCACTTGGATGCCGAGCTGCTGGAGGACATCCGGGTTCACGCCGCGGTGCTGGATCGCGGCGACCAGCAGTCCCGCCGCAGCTTCGCCGCCATGGGTGCGGCCAACCTGCTCGGCATCGGCGCGCCCACCAATGCCGACGGCAGGCTCCCCGCCATGGCCGAGGTCATCCGGCTGATCGCCGGAGAATGCTTGAGCACCGGCTTCTCGCTGTGGGCCCACCGGATGGCAGTGGAGTACCTACTCACGGCGGCAACGCCTTTCGGCACGGATGCGGTCCAGCCACTCCTTGCCGGGACCACACTGGGGGTGACCGGCATGGCGTCGGCGTTCAAGGAGGCGGCCGGTTGCGGAAGCCTGGAGTTGACCGCCACGCCGGTCGAAGGGGGCTACCGGGTTTCGGGGCCGATTCGGTGGGCGAGCAACCTCTACCCCGACTCGACCATGGTGACCGCGGTACGCACCGACGCCGGCGACAGGCTGATCGTGGCCCTGCCGCTCAGCACGCCCGGCGTGGTGGTGGGCGATCACTTCGAACTTCTGGCGCTGGGCAGCACCGCCTCGTCGTACCTGAACCTGATCGAAGCCTACGTCCCCTCGGAGCAGGTGTTGTCGCACGACTTCGCGGGTTTCCTGCAGACGGTCCGTCCGACGTTCCTCGTCCTGCAATCGGCGATGTGTCTGGGCCTCACCACAACTGCGGTCGAGCAGGCCAAAAACGGTCTGAGCGGGGTCAACGCGGTGTTCGGCGCCGAGGTTGATCACCTCGCGCGAAGGCTTGCCGGTGCGGAAGCCGCATTGCGTGACCTCGCCGCGGCCGTGGGCGGGGACGAGCCGCCCGGCAAGAGGGACCTGTTGACTCTGCGACTAACTGCGGCCGAATTAGCCAGCGCGAGCGCGGATCTCGAAATCCGCACCGCCGGCGGTAAGGGCTACGCGAGCAGAACACCGGCAAGTCGCCGCTACCGGGAGGCGGCGTTCATCCCGGTCCAGTCTCCGTCCGAAGGGCAGTTGCGCTGGGAACTGGCCGCATGCGCTTGAGTGCGGGACCATGGTGACCCCCGTGGCGGTGGCACCGGGCGGCACCGAATCCGAACCCCGGGTCGGCGGCATTCCGCTGGCGAACCTGGTGCGTGACTTTCACCGCCCGATGGTCAATTTTGCCCGCACCATGGTGGATTCGGCGATGGTGGCCGAAGAGGCCGTTCAAGAGGCATGGGTGCAGGTCCTGCAGAACGCGGATTCATTCGAGGGGCGTTCCGCGGTCGGCACGTGGTTGTTCGGCATCGTCAAGAACACCGCCGCACGGCACCGGCGCCAAGAATCTCGCATCCGCGACCACGAGGTGCTGTCGGCGGACGACGCCGACCCACTGGCGGGGCGCATGTATCCCGCCGGCCATCCGGATGCGGGGCATTGGAGCCTTCCGCCGTCGCGGCGTTTCCTGCCGGAAGATCGCACCGTCGAAACCGAGCTCATTGACTACGTACGCGCGGCTCTGGCGGCGCTGCCCGAAAGGCAACGCCAGCTCGTCATCCTGCGTGACATCGTCGGTGCCTCGGCCGAAGAGGCGGCCGAACTCCTCGAACTGACCACCGAAGGGCAACGCGCGCTGCTCTACCGCGCCCGGGGAAATCTCCGCAACGAATTGGAAAAGCGGTATCGCCGATGACCGTCTACGACAACACAGTCCCCGCGATCGATTGCGTCGATTTCGTCCGACTCGTAGACGAACTCGTCGACTCCGATCCGCGACGGTGGGGTCCGATCGTCGCCAAGCACCTCGATGAGTGCCCCCCATGTCTGGTCTACCTGCAACAAATGCTGGACCTCAAGATTCTGCTCAGCCATGTCTTCGAAGGGCAACAGCTCAGCGAGGAGAACATCACCGGGGTAATCAACGCGATCAACGTTTTACGGAAGGGCGAACAACGATGACGATCAATGCCGAAGCGCCGCTGTTGGGAAGCGAGGCGCCACCGCCGAAACCGTTGGCCGTCTTGCCTTCCGCCGTCACGACGCCGGTGCCCGACGACCCGTTCGAGCCGCTCAGCGTGGGTGCCATGGTGGACCGCGTGTCCGCTATGGCCGTGGAAAAGGCGACGCACCCCTGGGCGTTCCTGATGCGCTCGTTGGTCGGTGGCGTGATGGTCGCCTTCGGGGCGCTGCTGGCGTTGATGGTGAGCACCGGAGTCAAGGCCCCGGGCGTCGCAAGCTTGTTGATGGGCTTGGCGTTCGGCATGTCTTTCGTGTTGATTCTGGTGTCGGGCATGTCGCTGATCACCGCCGACATGGCCGCCGGATTCCTCGCCGTCCTCAACCGCGCCATGAGCATCGGCAGCTACGCCCTGCTGGTGGTCGTTGGCCTCATCGGCAACGTCCTGGGGGCGCTGGTGTTCGTCACCATCTGCGGCGCCGCCGGCGGCCCGTACCTGGGCGCCTTCGCCGAGCGGGCCGCCACGGTGGGCACGCAGAAGGCCGGCCAGCCGTTTTGGACCGCGTTGCTGCTGGCCGTGGTGTGCACCTGGTTCCTGCAGACCTCGATGTGCATGTTCTTCAAGGCCCGCAGCGATGTCGCCCGCATGACGTTCGCGTTCTACGGACCGTTCGCGTTCGTCATCGGCGGCACCCAGCACGTGATCGCCAACGTCGGTTTCCTCGGTCTTCCTTTGTTGCTCAACCTCTTTCACCCGGCCGCACCGCGCGGAGTGATCGGCTGGGGGTTCGGCGAACACGGTCTGCTGACCAACCTCTCCATCACCACGGTGGGCAATTTGATCGGCGGAACGCTGTTCGTGGCGCTGCCCTTCTGGGCCATCGCGCAGTTACAGCGGCGCCGCATCTGACCGGCGGGTGACCGTGGCGTTACGGCCGCCTTAACTCGTCCACGGCAAAGCCCTCCGTCCCGGTGGTTAGGGACTTAAGCCTCACGACTGGCGGCCCCGCGCGTTTATAGCGTCGCTGGTGATGGAGGGAGAACGAAATGTCAGCACCTGATCAACAGCGCGGCATCGTCGTCGCGGTCGACGGCTCGCCGGCATCGAATGCCGCCGCCACCTGGGCCGCCCACGAAGCGGCACTGCGAAAGATTCCACTCACCGTCGTCCACGCGGTGACGACCCCCACCGCCACCTGGCCACCGGTTCCATACCCCGACTCTCTCGTCGTGCGGCTGGAGGACGAGGGCAAGAAGGCGATCATGCACGCGATCAAGCTCGCCGAGGAGTCGCTGCCGGCGGATGTCAAGATCACCATCAACAGGGAACTCGTGTACTCCAGCCCGGCGCTGGCGCTGATCAGGATGTCCGACGAGGCGGCCATGATCGTCGTGGGTACGGCCGGGAGGGGCCTGCTGGCCCGGGGCGTCCTCGGGTCGGTCAGTGCCACCGTGGTGCGGCACGCCAATTGTCCGGTCGCCGTCGTCCATGGCGACGTCGGTGATCTTCCGGACACGGCGGACGCCCCCGTCCTGCTGGGGGTCGACGGCTCGCCGGCTTCCGGGCTCGCTACCGCAATAGCGTTCGACGAGGCCTCCCGCCGCGGCGTCGACCTGGTGGCCCTGCACGCGTGGAGTGACATCGCGATAAGCGAACTCCCGGAGGCGGATTGGTCGTCACTGGAAGCGGAAGCTCATCGCAGCCTCGCCGAAAACCTGGCCGGCTGGCAGGAACGCTATCCCGATGTGACCGTGCAGCGGTTGGTCGTCCGGGACGGGCCGGCCCGTCAGCTCGCCGAAAAGTCCAAGACCGCCCAGCTTCTCGTCGTCGGCAGTCACGGCCGGGGCGGGTTGACGGGCATACTCCTGGGTTCGGTCAGCAACTCGGTTTTGCACTCGGTCCGCATCCCCGTGATCGTCGCGCGGCCGACGGCGTCCGACTGATCCTTTCCGGCCGCAAGGGCGGTGGCCGCCCACCCGCAGAGGGCGGCGAGATCCCGACCGGACCGCGCCACGGTGCGGTCGGGGCGCACCAGGGCGGCCGTCGCGCGCCCACGGCGCAGCCATGACCCCAGCGGGCTGTCGGCGTCGGCCACCAGCACGTCGACATTTCGCCGCCGCAGCGCCTCCTCATCGGCCGCGGTGGGGCGGGCGGTGGTGATCAGCGCGAAACCGGCGCCGAGCGCGTCGTCCAAGCGATGTCCCTGTCCTACCGGCGGATTCGGGCACAGCGTGCCGGCGAGCCCGCGCGGTCGTCGCGACGCGCACACCCACGCGGAACGGCGCAGCGCGGGCGTTCTCGAGTCGACGACCTTCTCGCGGAGGCCGGGGATGAGCCGCAACCGCGGCAACACCACCCGACGCACCCCGTTGCCCAGGCGGCCACCGCCCGTCATCGCCCAGCCGATGCCCAGCGCCAACCGGATCATGGATTGGGCATGCGGCTTGCGTTCCCGCTCATAGGTTTCCAGTACCTCGGGCGCCAGGGTGCCGTGGTGGACTCCGGCGATCTTCCACGCGAGGTTGGCCGCGTCCCGCAGGCCCGCCCCCATGCCCTGGCCGATGAACGGGGGAGTGAGGTGCGCCGCGTCACCGAGGAGAAAGACGTTCCCCCGGCGCCAGCGGTCGGCGATCTGGGCCCGGAAGGTGTACTCGGCGACCCGCAAGAGCGTCAGCGCGCTGGCGGGCACCGCGCTGGTCCATGGCATGATCAGCGGCCGCAGCCGCGCCAGGGTGCCGAAGTCGTTCGCGGTTTCGCCGGCCAGGAGCCGGAACTCCCACCGGTAGCGGCCCGGCCCGATGCGCATGTAGGTGCCCGCGCGTTTTGGGTCGCATACCTGGTGCACCCCATCCCACTGGCCCAGGTCCGCGTCGCTGGCGATGTCGACCACCAGCCAGCGCTGCTCGAATTTCAAATCCCGCATGGCCGAGCCGATCTTGGCGCGCACCAAGCTGTTGGCGCCGTCGCAGCCGAGCAGGTAGTCGGCGTCGACGTGATGAACTCGGCCGTCGGACCGGTCGGTGAAGGTGACGCGGATGTGTGTGCCGGCCGCCGTGATGTCGGTGACCTCGGCGTCCCCGCGGAGTCGGGCGTTGGGGTGGCGGTCGAGGTTGGACCGCAGCAGGGCTTCCAGTTCCGGCTGGTCGAACATGTTGGCCTGCGGGAAGCCGTGCACACTGGCCCCGGGGTCCCGGTTGAACTCGGCAAGCGTCCGAAACCTGTTGTCCACCAACCGCAGGCCCAGCGTCGGCCGCGATATCGCGGCGAATTCGCCGGCCAGCCCGAGGCGGGCGATGATTCGATAGATCTCGTCGTCCAGGTGCACCGCGCGCGGCTGCGGATACACGCCGGACCAGCGGTCGAGCACCAGGCAGTCCACGCCGTACTGCGCCAGCAGCGTGGCGGCGGTGACGCCGGTCGGGCCGGCGCCGACGATGACAACGGGAACTCGCCGGGTCATGGTCACGCGAATCGGATTGTGGTGCGCTGTGTTCCGAGGTCGATGGCCCCGTCGTCGGTGGCCACCGACGCCTCGACCACGTCCCCGTCATGCAGGTATTTCGGGTTGGCCTCCTGCCGCGAGAAGAACATCTTCCATTTGACGGCCGGCGGCAACAGGTTTCCGATGAACTGCATGGGTTTCGGCGGGGCGCTCAGCGCGGTGCCGACGGGAGTGCCGGTGAGCACCAGGTCGCCCGGGGCGAGTTCTTGGAACTGGGTGAGCGACTGCAGGGCCTCGAGCGGCCGGTACAGCATGTCACCCTCGACGAGGCCGTTCTGGCGTTCTTCGCCATTCACGCTGAGCCGCAGCCGCAGATCACCGAATCGCTTGAGCTCATCGGCGTTGAGCAGCACCAACTCCGGGCCGACGGGTGTGAACGTCGGATACGACTTGGCCTCGTAGAACTGGGTTTGCGGGAGTTGGATGTCGCGCGCCGAGACGTCGTTGGTGACGACCAACCCGGCGATGAATTCACTGAGGTTGGCATCGGAGATGGTGGTGCCGACCGGGACCGCGCGGCCGATCACCAGACCGATCTCCACCTCGTAGTCGAGAAACCTGACGTGCTGGGGTTTGACGATGTCGTCGAACGGGCCGTTGATGGACGCCGAGGCCTTGCGGAAGAACGTGAGCGGGGTGGACGCCGGATCCATGCCCGCGTCTTTGACGTGCGACTCGAAGTTGGTCATCTGAGCGATGACCCGGCACGGTCGGGTGACCGGCGAGATCAGCGCGAGGGTGTCGACGGCGACGAGATCGGTGCTGGCGGCGGCGCTTTCGATCGCGGCCCGGTCGGCCAGCAGCGCGGCGGTGCTGGTGGCCTCGGTCTGGATCCGGGCGGCGCCCTGGGCGGACTTGAGCCACCACGCATGGCCGGTTTCGGAGGCGGTGTGCAGTACGGAGAGGGTCATGAGGTGGTGACTTTCAGTAGGCCGATCAGACGGTTGATGTCGAACTCGTTGTGCGCGCGCAGCGCGGTGATCATCGAAAGCAATTCTCCGGGAACCGATTTCGTATCGGTGCCGAGAAAATCCCTGGTGGCCGGCGGCCCCCACTGGGCCAGCCCGGATGCGGTGAAGGGCGCCCAGCCCGGGTCCAGCGTGGCATCGAACAGGTCGCCATCGGCGAAGTGCTCGAACAGGTAACCCTCGGGGTCGCGCCAGTAGTCGAAAATCTGGCTGCCCTGGATGTGTCTGCCGATTCCCCAGGACCTGGAATAGCCTCGCGCGCCGAGGTATTCGCCGCCGGCGGCCAGCGCGTCGAGATCGCTGACCTGATACGCCGAATGGACGTAGCGGTTGGCCGGACCGAGGGCCATAGCCAGCGTGTGGTGGTCGGCGGGTGTCGACCCCCGGTCGCACCGGATGAAACTCATCGTCGGCCCGCGGTCGCGCTGGCCGGGGAAGTACAGGAAATCGCTGACGATCATGCCCAGGTTGTCCAGATACCAGTTCAGCGTCTCGAGGTACTTGGTCGACTGCACCACCAGGTGGCCCAGGCGCTGCACTTGAGCGGGAACTCGTGGGGGGCGCTGGCCGGTGTTGGTGCGCCGCACGTCGCGTCCGAAGTTGAAGTCGTGGACGGGTTGGCCCGGCAGTTCGGGGAGCTCCTGCATGCCGGCGACGACGCGAACGGACATGCCGCTGGGGTCGGTCAACTCGACCGATCGGCCCCCGATGGTCTCCGGCAGCGGTCGAACGGGGGCGTCGAAGCGGGCCGCCAGCCGGCGCACGTCGGCCTCGTCGCAGGCCCGGAACGCCGCGCCGGTGAAACGACTGCGCGGTCCTCGACGCACGATGACGCATGGCGCGCCCGCCCGGGTACCGCGCAATTGGAGTTCGTCCGGCCCGTGATGCGCCGTGTGGAAGCCGAACGCCCGCGCGAACGCCTCGGCTCGCGTCATGTCGGGCCGTTCGAACTCCAACCAGGCGAGATCGGCGACCTTGATCACCGGGTTGCGGGACCGGCCGGGATGCTCCCCGGGCCGCGCGCCCTGCTCGCTGTGCGCGTGGTCGCGCGCGCTTTTCGTCAGATGCATGACTACTCCCAAAAAAGTAACTGACGAAATCGTCACATACGAGACAACGTTCAGTCAAGAGGCTGACGGAATCTTCATTACTGATGCATACTGCTCGTCATGAGCGCGATGGCGGAGCCGGCCAACCGGCTGGAACGGCGTAAGCGGCGCACCCGGGCTGCGCTGGTCAAAGCGGCACAGCAACTGATCGCGGACGGCAAGGTCAACGTTCCCGTCCTCGAGATCACCCAGGCCGCCGACGTCGGGATGGGGTCCTTCTACAACCACTTCGACAGCAAGGAGCAGCTGTTCGAGGCCGCCGTGGCCGACGTGCTCGACGCCTACGGGTCGATGCTGGACCGGCTCACCGAGTCGATCGAGGACCCGGCCGAGATTTTCGCCACCAGCTTCCGGCTCACCGGCCGGCTCTTCCGGCGCCGGCCCCAGGAGAGCCAGATCCTGCTGGCCAACGGAATGGAATTGCTGACGTCGGAACGGGGCTTGGCTCCGCGGGCGCTGCGCGATATCAAAGCCGGCGTGGCGGCCGGGCGGTTCGACGTCGACGATCCCGAGTTGGCCCTCGCCATGGCCGGCGGGGCGCTGTTGGGCTTGGGAAACCTGTTGCGCCACCATCCGGATCGCGACGACGCGCTCGCCGCCGACGTCGTCACCGAAAACGTGCTGCGGCTGTTCGGGCTCAGCGCCGACGAGGCACACGCGATCTGCAAACGGCCGCTGCCCGACGGCGGGCTTCTCGAGCCCTAGCGCTTCACGACGGCGCCGACTGAGAATGCGACGTTCCTGCCCACGCCGCCGTCGTCACCGGCCGCCCCGGGCGCGGTCCACCGCACGCGTGCGGTGCCGGTGACATGCAGGGCGGCGCCGGTATCGAAATCGACGAAAAGCAAGGCGGCCTCGTCGTCGACGGCCAGGTTGCCGTAGCTGTTGAACATGTTGTTGCCCGGGAAATCCGGCCACCACAGCCGGTCGGGGGACTCGACTCGGACGAATCCGGGTGGACCTCCGCGGTGTGATGCATCGCTGCCCCGACTGGGATGACTTGTGCCCAAGAAAAATGTGTCGGACGAAGCGATCATCGCCCGATCGGATGGATCGAGAAGCGTTGCGCGCCTTGTGGGTACAGAAGACGGGGCAGCGAACGCGGTGACATCGATGGCGTGGGGGTGAATGTACTTGGGGCAGTTGCCGTATGACTGGTCGACGTGGACCGTCATACCCGGACCATCGGCATCGACGAGTTCGCCGTTCACCCGTAGCCTGCGGCGGGTGGCGAAGTCGATGGCGATCAGCCCGACCTGCTGACCGGGTGGGATTCCGTTCAGCGGATCCCCGGCGCGGGGCGAGGTCGACACGCGCAAGACGCCTGCTTCGCCGCGAAGGAACCCCGGGGGGCCGGTCAACGGCGAAACCCACAGGACGCCGGCGCGGTCGCGCCCGGTCAGCGCGGCGAACTGCTGTGACGCGAGAAATGCGGTGGCTCCCCGGGTCAGCGGCGACGAGTCGAGCATGCCCTCGAGCCGCCTGGCCTCGGCTTCCACGCCCGCTCGGCGTTGGGTGGCGATCTCGCCCTCGTGGAAGCCCATCGCGGTCATGCGGGCTGCAACAACGCGGCCACCGCAAAGCTTCCGGCGTGGGCCCTAGGCGACCGACACGATGCGCGCGACCGGCCTGCCGCCGCGCATGACCTCGATCGTCTGGCCCGCCGCGACCTCGTCGAAATAGCGGCCCGCTCGCTTCCGCAGCTCGCCGAGCTCGATCCCCCCGCTGGCGTCCGCCGGGACACCGGTGGGCTCCGCATCGCCGGCCGACACGATCCGCGCCAGCAACTTGCCGCCGCGCACGACGCTGATCGCCTCCCCGGCCGCCACCCGGTCGAAGCACCGCCCGGCGCGTGTTCGCAGTTCGTCCAACCCGACCCAGCCCCCCGGTGCCACGGCCCCGGCGGATCGGGCTGGAATCGGGGCAACCCTGAAGTCGCCGACGGATACGATCCGCGCCACGAGTTTGCCGCGCCGGACGACGTCGAAGGTCTCGCCCGCGGCGACACGCTCGAGGTAACCGCACGTGTTACTCCGAAGTTGGCCTAGGCCAATCGATTCCCGCATTTCGTTCCGATCCCTTCGCTCACCTGATCGCCGGCGGCGTCAGCATGTCCTGCCAGCCGTCATCGCCGGTCTTTCTCGAGTTTTCGACCCCGTACTTCACGCCGTCGGGGCCCACCAGCTCGCCGCTCTGGGGAAGGTAAACGGCGGGGGGAGGACCGCCCGGGGTGTAGACGCACGGATTCGGTTGCTGTCCATTGCATTCGACGGTCCCCGAGCCCGGCCGCTGTAGTGGGTCGCTGACCGGTGGCGGCGTCCCCGGCACCCGGTCAGCGGGGGCCGGGTTGAGGCCGTTGTTCACCGACGGCGCGGGTATCACCAGTCCCGGTTTCACCGGTTGGTCGCAGCGCGCCGCGGGCGCGGGGCAGGTCACGATCTGGTTGGGGTCGCCGTACCACGGATTGGTGCCCAGCGGAACGTAGGGCTTGGAGTCGCGGCATTCCCGCGGCGTGGCGGCCCGCTTCCCGGGCACGTCGACGCACGGCAGGTTGCGCGCGCCGCGTACGGCGTTGGCGGGGGTGTCTTGCGGTATCTTGCAATAGGTTCCGGACGGCATCGGCGCCAAACTGGTATCCGCGGGAGACCGCCACTCGGCCGCGGGAAGGAAACCGGTCAGGCACGGCGGGGGCTGATTGATGGTGAGCGAGGTGCCCAGAGAGGCGTATCCCGGGAAAGCCGACGTGACCGTCTGGCCTTCCGATGCGCCCTGCGGATACGCCACCAGCAGCTGCTCGACGCCCTTGTGATAGCGCTTCAGCATGTCGAGCACGATCTCGAGGTTCGCCAGCGTCTGCGGCAGCGACTCCCGCACATCGCCGAACACCTCGTTGACCTGATCGGCGGTCGGCGCCGCCTGGGTCAGAATGCTTTGCACGTGCTGGTCGTTTTCCGCGCTCTCGGCGGCCAGGATGTTCAGGTTGTGCGACCAGCGCTCGATCGAGTCGCTCGAGTCGACCTGACTGTCGATGAGCGGCCCGGAGTTTTGGACGATGTCGTTGATATCGGAGAGGTTGGTCTTGAAGTCACCGGCGATTGCCTGCGTCGCATCGACGAGCCGTTGCAGCGCGGGGCCCAATCCGCCTACGGCTTGGGCGGTTTCGTCGAGCAGCGAGGCGATCTTGTCCTTGGGTAGCACGGCCAGCCCGCGGTTGGCCGCGTCCAGCGCCGGCCCGATCTCGGTGGGCACGGTGCCCTTGGTGATGGTTTGTCCGGGCGAAAAGTATTGGCTCGGATTGCCCGCCGACACCAGGTCGAGGTACTGCTCACCGACCGCGGAAACCGAATGCACGTTCGCCGACGCGTCAACGGGGATCCGGTAGCGGTCGCCGATGCTCATGGTCACCCGCGCGCCGGTCTTGGTCGGCTCGACGTCGGTGACCGTGCCGATGGTTTCACCGCGGTAGGTCACGTTCGAGGTCTTGTACAGACCCCCCGACGCGGGCAGGTCCGCCTTGAGCGTGTACTGGCCGATCCCCATCGCGCTGGGAATCTGCAAGTAGTACCAGCCCAGGGCAACCGCCGTGACCGCGGTCAGGATGGCGAACATGACCAGCTGGCGTTTGATGAAGCGGGTCAGCATTGCCGGTCCGCCCTTTCGACCAGCGGCCCGCCCGGCACGTCGTTGGGGTTCGGGGTGTAGCGGACGTCGGGGATCATCGTCTCGGGGTCGCGGCCCCACGACTGCTCGAGCGCGCGCAGCGCCCCGGAGAACCCGGTCCCGGTGAGGACCGCGTTGTCGACGGCGCTCATGGTCAGGTCGAGCGTCAGCGACAGGTTGAAGTAGTCGCCGCGGAACGCCTTGGGCACGGCGTCAATGTCGAACGGGCGGACGAGGATCAGCTTGAGCGCGCGAATCAGATACGGCGCCCCGCGGCCCAGTTCCCGCAGCGGGCACTGCAGCGACTGCAAATCCTGGTGGATGTCCCCCCGCGCGCCGGACAGGTACTGGTCGGCCAGCTGGCTGAGCCGCCCGGTCGCGTCAACCGCGTTGATCAGGAGGTTCTGCTTGTCGGCGAAATGCTTGAGCAGGGGCGGGAATTCGGTGAGGACACGATCCAAGACGTCGGAGCGGGGACCCACGTACGCCAGCAGCCGGTTGGTGGAATCGATGGCGCGGGTGATGTCCTCCCGTTGCTCGTCGAGTCGGGCGGTGAAGGTGTCCAGCTTGCCGAGGAAGGCGCGGATCTGGTCGGCCCGACCGTTGACGATGTTGTAGACCTCGTTCTGCAGCACCTCGAGGTTGGGAATACCTCCGCCGCGCAGCACGATCGCCAGGCTGGCCAGCGTCTGTTCCGTCGTGGGGTAGGTGGACGCGTTTTTCAGCGGGATGAGGTCACCGTCTTTGAGTAGCTCGGGCGACGGGTTGGGTGGCGCCGCCAACTCCACGTGCTGCGAACCCAGCAGGCTCGTCTGCCCGATCTTGGCGGTCGCGTTCTTGGGTAGCCTGACTTCCTTGCCCAGGCGGAGCGTCAGCGTCGCAACCCAGTTCTTCAACTGGATCGCCCGCACCGTGCCGACGAAGACGTCGGCCACCCGCACCCGGCTGTTGTCGTTGAGGGCCAGGGTGTCGGGCATCTGCACATAGACGGTGTAGGAGCCCGGTCCCGAGCCGGGCCCCCCGGGCATCGGCACGTTCGCGATTCCGTGCCACTTCGCGCACGACGTCAGCGACACGGCCACCGTCAGCACCGCCAGACCCTGCCAGGCCCGGTGCCGGCCGCGGACGGCCAAGGCGTGCAACGCGTTCACGATCCCGGTCCTGTCGATGCGGCCGCCGGTGTCGGCGCCACCGGGCCCGGGACCACGCCGGGTCCCGGCGGCGGTGGCGGAATCGGCACCTGCGGGGCCTGCAGGCCGATCGGTGGCACCACCGGGTTCTCGTCATAGGCGTTCGGCGGTCCGGGCGGGGTCTGCAGCCCGGCCGGCGGGGGCGGGCTGTCCGGGCCGCCCATCAGTTCGCCCAGCGACTCGGGCGTCAACAGGCCACCCGTGATCGGCCCCACCTGCGTGCCCTGCATGCCCGGCGCGACGACCCAGCCCGGCTGCGTGTTGCGGTGCGAGAGCGGCGTATCGGGCACCCAGATCCCGGGAACGGTGGTGTCCTTGTAACCGTTCGGCGGGTGCAGCCGCGGTTCGGAGTAGGCGACTTCCTTGGGCAGCACCTCGGCGGTGCTGAACAGGTTCAGCCCGAACGGAAGGTAGTTGAACTTGATCGAATCGAGGATCGGCGCCAGGTATTGCGCGCACAGTTCGGCGGATTCTTGATAACCCAACCGGCTGCCGGCCTGAATCATGCTGCACATGAACTGCATTGGGTTCGCGAAGTTCGGGATCGCGGGAATGGACATTACGGCGCCGTGCGAGGGGTGATAGATCTGGCTGAGGTTCGTCTCCAGCGTCGGCAGGACGTGCAGCGCGGTTTCCAAACCGTTCAACGGGTCGGGTTGGACCAGCGTGGTGGTCAGGCTGGCGAGGTTGTCGACGTCGTGCGCGAGCACCTCTCGGTTCTTGGTCAGGAATGGGCGCAGCGTGGAGAGCAGGCCGTCGAATTGCTGGATGGCCGTGGACAGGTCGTGATCGGACCCGGTCAACTTGTCGGTGAACCGCGCCAGGTTCGTGTTCAGCGCGACGAACTGCTGGTCGTCTTTGTGCAGGGCGTTGACGAACTGCGCCAGGCTGCGCACCACCGCGAAGAAGTCACCACGGCCCTCGTTCAGCGCGGTCAATGACCGCGACAGACTGTCCAGCGTGGTGTTGATCTGTTTGCCCTTGCCCGCAAGCCCATTCGCGAACGACTCGATGGCCTCGCCGAACGGGCCCTTGGGTTGCTCGGGCGTCGGCCCGAGTTTGGAGATGATGTTCGCGACACTGTCGCGCAGTTCGTCCCACTCCGTCGGCACCTGCGTGCGCTCGATAGGGATTACCGCGTTGTCCGCCATCACCGGGCCGCCCTTATACGGCGGCTCCAACTGAATGCTCCGCGACGCCACCAGCGTTGGGTTCACCACGACGGCGGAGGCGTTGGCGGGCACCTTGTACTTGTTGTCGTAGTGGAACGTCACCTTCATCTTGTCGCCGGCCGGTTCGATCTTGTCGACCGAACCAACGCGGACGCCCATGATCTGGACCTTGTCCCCGGAATAGAGCGCGTTCGCCGTTGGGAGGTAAGCGGTCACGGTGTTGGTAGTCAGCTTGTGATAGAGCCGAACGCCGATGAATACGGCGACCACGGCCAGCAGCGCCACCAACGTTCCGACGATCGTTCGGGTCCGCGGTTTGTGGATATGCAAGGCGCCGCTCAATTCTGGTTACCTCCCGTGATGCCGCTGCCTCCCGTGCCGCCCGGGTTGATGAACGGGGCGGGCAACTGCTGACCGGGGCCCGGCGGCGCGGGCGGCCCCGGCGGCAGCCCTGGCGCGAACGTCGACGGTGGGGGGGTGGGGCCGGCGGGTTGCAGGTTCTCGGTGCGCGCCCCCGGCGGCGCTTGGGCGGGCAGCGGCACCGGCGTGCCGAGGACGTCCGGCACCGGTTCGCCCGGCCGCCCGGCGATCGGGATTCCCGGGGTCGGTGGCAGCCCGTTCGGGTTCGGCGGCGACGTCGCGACGTCGATCGGCGCGGGGAAACTGCCGCCGAACGGCCCGGCGTTCACCCCCGCGCACGGCAGCGGGTTCCACGGCCGGGGCAGCGAGTCGGCCGGCGGGGTGTACGAACACGCCGTTCCGGGCGGGACGGCCGGTCCCGGATGATCCGGGGTGCCTTCCAGCACCGGGGGCGCGGGCGGCGGTGCCCCGTTGGGGAACCGGGTGCCGTTGGGGTCGGGCCAGCGGAACTCGGGGAGGCCGGCGCTGCGCCAGAAGTCTTCGGGGTCGATACCGCGCTTCTTGAATGCGGCGTCGACGAACGGCTGCAAGATCCAGTACGGCAACAGGTTGGACAGGACGATCTTGAAGTAGGGCCCCGACGCGACGGATTCCCCTAGCGACGCGGCGAATTGGCTGACGTAGGTGAGGGTTTGAGCCAGGTCGTCTTTGCGTTCCACGAGCACATCGCTGATCGCGCGCAGCTGCTCCAGCACGGGGTTGAGGTTCGGGTTGTCGTTGATGAAACCCTGCACCTCGGCCGAGAAGGCCGAAATGTTCTGCAGCAGTGCGCTGATGGCCTGGCCGCGTTCGTTGAACGCCGCCAGCAGCGTCTTCGCGTTGACCAACAGCCGGTTGATTTGTTCGCTGCGGTCACCGAGCACGCTGGCCACCTGGTGGGCCTGCGCGAGGAGGTGCTTGATCTGTTCGTCGCGCTTACCGATGGTGTCGGAGAACCTGGTCAACCCGTCGAGTGCGGCACTGAGGTGGGGGTAGGTCTGATCGACGGTCTGCGACAGGACATTCAGCGACCGCTTGACGGTGTCGACGTCCCAGCCGGTGGCGGCCTTGGTGACGTCGAAGGCTGCGTCGTAGAGCTGATAGGGGGTGGTGCTTTGGCCCAGCGGCAATACCCCACCGGGGCGCAACGCCTGGCCTCCCCGCGGCTCGATCTCGAGCACCTTCTTACCCAGGATCGTGTCGGTCTTGATGGCGAGCCGGCTCTCGGTGCCAATGGTGTTGCCCCCGATGGAGAACTTCAATCGAACGTGGTCGCCATCGATCTCGAGCCCCTCCACCTTGCCGACGTTCACGCCGGAGATGCGCACCTTGTCGCCCTTGTTGAGCTGGCCGGTATCGGTGAACTGCCCGTAGTAGCTCGGGCTGGCGAACATCATCGGGATACTGGTGAAGCTCTGGCCCACGGCGACCACCAGCGCCAGCACGGTGATGCCCATGACGCCGGCCCGGCCGCGGTTGAATTCCGTCAGTGTTCTCATTGCGGCGTGCACCTACCCGTGGGCTGCTGCCAGATCCGGACCGTGCGCACCGGGCCCCCGGGCTGCAGCCCGTTCCACCGGATCGAAAGGTCGCAGAGGTAGAAGTTCACCCAGTCGCCGTAGAGCCCGATGCTGCGTCCGATCAAATTGAGCGCGTTGGGTGTCTTGTGGATCAGATCGCCGAGCTGATCGCGTTGGTCGACGAGCGGTTGTTGAAGGGCCCGCAGGTAGTTGATCGCCTTGTGCAGCAGAGCGCGGTTGTCGGCGAGCAGGTCCGCGACCGTTCCCGCGGCGTTGCTGATGTTCGCGGTGCCGGCGGCGAGCGGGTCGGCGTGGTTCTGCAGGCCGGTGATCAACCGTTCGAAGTTGTCGACGGTCTGGTCGAACTCTTGGCGATGCCTGACGGTGGTGTCGAGCACGACGTTGAGGTTCTTGACCACCTCGCCGATCGCCTGGTCGCGTTCGGCGATGTGGGCGGTCAGCCGCGCGGTCTGGTCCAGGATGTCGTTGATGGTGCCGCCCTGACCCTGAAACACGGTGATGATGGACGACGCGATGGTGTTGACCTTGTCCGGATCGAGCGCGCGGAACAGCGGCTTGAAACCACCGATCAGGGCGTCGAGATCCAGCGCGGGCGAGGTTCGCGACAGCGGGATGAATCCGCCGGGCGGCAAGGTGCGGTCGGCGCCCTCGCCCTCGCCGCGTTTGAGCTCCAGGTAACGGTCGGCGAACAGGTTGAGATAGCGGACCTGCGCGGTAGTCGTCTGGTACAGCGGTATCGAGCGGTCGACGTCGAAGTCCACCATTACCCGCTGGCCGCCATCGATCAGCCGCACCGCCTTGACCTTGCCGATCTCCACCCCGGCGGCGCGGACGAACTGGCCGTCCTTCAAGCCCGTGGCGTTCTTGAACTCCGCGGTATAGCTGTTGGTGCTGTTGAACCGCATCTGAGCGAACACCACGACGATCGACACGGTGATCAGCAGCAGCACCAGCGAGACGATGCCGAGTTTGATGGCGGATCCGGTGATTTTCATGGGTTGATCGTGTTGTCCCCGACTTGGCGGCCCCACACGTACTCGATTGCGTACGGTGAGCCGGTATCCAGGTGGTTGTAGGGCGCGAGGCTGGCGCCGGTGTCGACCACCAGGCTCGGCGCCGGCCACAGGTCATGGGTGATCGCTTGCCAGCAACCCGGCGCGCCCCCCGGCCCGCCGCGGGCGTTCACCTTCGGCAGATTGTCCGGGTACACAAAGGGATTCGGCGCACCGCCGACCAGCCCGGCCAGCGTCAGGAGGCCCATGGTGGCCGCCGTGCCGGCCAATCCGGGCAGCGTGAGCATGCCACCCAGCCCCGACGTCAGCTCGGTCATGGTGCGCAGCGCGTAGCCGTTGCCGCCGCCCGTCGTCGCATAGGCGGCGGGTTCCTCGTCATAGTAATTCCTGATGGTGCAAAAGAATTCGGGGCTGTAGGTATCGAGCAGCTGGGCGGTGGGCACCAGATCGGCGGCCCCCCGCTGCAGGTAGGGGCCGCCGCGGGCGAAGATGTCTGCGCCGGTGTTGCCCAACCCGGCGGCGGCCAACAACGCGGCATCCAGGTCGGCCTCCTGCCGGTGCAGCGTGCGCGCGGTGACCACCGCGTGGTCCAGGGAGTCGAACAGATCCGGTGCGGCGTTGGCGTAGACGTCACCCAGGGCGGCGAACTGCCGAATGTCATGCCGGATCTGGGGCATTTGCGGATTGATGTCGTCGAGGATGGCGTTGGCGTTGACGATCGACTGCCCGAACTTGTCGCCCAAGCCGGTGAGCGCCTGCGCGGCCGCGGCCAGCGTGAGGTTGACCTTGACCGGGTCCAGCTTCTCGGTGATCGTGGTGAGCGTCTCGAACAGCGTGTTGAACTCGGTTGTCACCGACCGCGCATCAATCACGTGGTCCGATGTAATCCGTTGAGAGGTAGGGTTTTTCGGGGAGGTCAGCGACACATACTTGTTGCCGAACAACGTGGTGGCCTTGATGTTGGCGTCCACGTTGGCCGGAATCAGCTCGATCCATTTCGGATTCACGTTCATGACGAACTTGGCCGCCGGTACGCCGTCACGCTCGGTCTCCGAAATGGTGGCCACCCGGCCGATTTCCACGCCGTTGTAGGTGACCTTCGACCCGGGATCCATCACCAGACCGGCCCTTGGGGCCAACATCGTCAAGCGCGTCACCGGCGACAGCTGGCCCCGAAACTGCAACCACACGAACCCCAGCACCACCGCGGCGACCACCAAGAACGCCAACGCCGCCGTCCGGTACGGCGGGATGCGCTTCGGGTTTTCCTTGGGTTTCGGTGCCGGGGCTGTCATTGGCGGCTACACCGTGAGGTTGAAGTTCGGGGTTTTGCCGTACACCGCCATCGCGGTCAGCACGACCACCACCACGATCGTGATCAGCGACAGCCGCATCGACCGGCCCACCGCTTCGCCAACGCCGACCGGCCCGCCGGTGGCGGTGTAGCCGTAGTAGCAGTGGGTGGTCATCACGACGACCGCGACCAGGATCACCTCCGCGAACGACCAGCCCACGTCGTTGAGGCGCAGGAAGGTGTGGAAGTAGTGGTTGTAGGTGCCGATCGACTGCCCGTACAGCAGCACGGTGGTGACCTGCTGGGACAGGAACGCCATGGTCATCGCCAACCCGTAGAGCGGGATGATGACGATCAGACCCGCCAGCACCCGGGTGGACGCCAGAAAGGGGATCGAGCGGATGCTCATCACCTCGAGCGCATCGATCTCCTCGCTGATGCGCATGGCGCCCAGTTCGGCGGTGGCGCCGGCGCCGACCGTGGCCGCCAGCGCCTGACCCGCGGCGACCGGCGCCACAAACCGCACATTGACCAGCGCGGCCAGGAATCCGGTGAACGCCTCGACGCCGATGTTGCCCAGCGTCGCGTACCCCTGGATGGCGACCAGGGAGCCCGCGGACAGGGTGATGAAGCCGACGATGGCGGCGGTGCCGCCGACGACGGCCATCGCGCCGGTGCCCATGCCCATCTGGGCGACCATTCGTAGCAGTTCTTTGCGGTAACGATGCAGGGCGAAGGGAATCTGCCCGACCGCGCTCAGGGCGAACCAGACCATTTGCCCGATCTCGACCAGCACCCGGTCCGGGGCTTCCGCGTAGCGGGTGAGGGCGGCCCGCGGAAAATGGAGATGCCGTGCGGGAACACCGGTGGTCGCGGTCATTTCATCGCCCCGTTCCGAATCGGACACCGATGGTGGTCAGCGCCGCGTTGACCGCGAAGAGCGCGATGAAGCAGAGCACCACCGTCTCGTTGACGGCAGTGCCCAATCCCTTGGACCCGCCGCGGACGATCAGCCCGCGATAGCAGCCGACCAGGCCGGCGATCAGGCCGAACGTCGCGGCCTTGATGAACGCGATCACCACCTCGGGCAAGCCGGTGAGCGCGGTCAGCGTGGAGAGGTACGCGCCGCTCGAGACGTTCTGCAGGTACACGCTGAACAGGTAGCCGCCGCCCAGGCCGACGGCGACCACGAGGCCGTTGAGCAGCACCGCCACGAGTGTCGAGGCGACGACGCGGGGGACCACCAGCCGGTGGATCGGGTCGATGCCGAGCACCTCCAGGGCGTCGATCTCCTCGCGTATGGTGCGCGCGCCGAGGTCGGCGCAGATTGCGGTGCCCCCCGCGCCGGCGACCACCAACACCGTCACGATCGGGCCGAGCTGGGTGACCGCGCCGATCGCGGCACCGGCACCGGATACGTCGGCGGCGCCGATCTCCGCCAGCAGGAGGTTGAGCGTGAAGATCAGCAGCACGGTTTCCGGGATCGACACCGCGATGGTGGGCAGCAGCGAGACCCGCATGAGAAACCAGCCATTCCAGATGAACTCACGCCACTCGAACGGCTGCCTCAGCGCCTTTCCGGTCAGCACGCACATGCGGAAGAACCCGCCGGCCACCTCGGTGCCCGGCCGTATCCGGCTAACGACTTTGCTGCTAGACAGGTGGGCGCTAGTCATCGCGCCGCCCTGGAACCGACCACGCGACCAGGCGCGAGATCTCGGCGCTGCGTCCCGTGCGCGTTACACGTCGTCGCGAAGCCGCCCGAGCCGCGCCCGTTTGAGGATCCGCAGATCGGGTGAGCGCGCCGCGAAACGCGATGCGCTAGAAACCCTCTGGAAGCGTGTGGAGACGACGATCGGACTCGGCTTCTTCGCCCCATGTTGCGATGCCCGCAATCCCACTCCCGGGTTATCACCTTGGTCGCGACGCCGCTCGACCAGACGGTCCCCGAATCGGCACTCTGGCGCCGCGCCCTCCGGCTCCACGCCGCCCTCATTTGCGCCACGCAGCAACTATCGCATTAGACCGTACGGTCAGTCAATAACACCAGGAATCGTCGGAGTTTCGTGATCGCGACCCATGGGCAAACTTCCAGCCCGGTCTCCGCGAATTAGGCTTACAACAGGCGTCTTTAAGGGTTCTGGCGCGACGGCGGTGGATGATTGGGGTGGTTCCGTGAAAACGAGGACAAGCGAAGTCTCGCCGGATAAACTGACCGGGCGTACAGCGACGGATCGCGCGCGCCTCGTCGCGGTTAACGGGCGTCGGCCCGGGCGGCTCAGCGCTTCAGCGCGGGTCCGGTTGAGCAGTTGCCGTTATGCGCAACGGATTTCGTCGCGTGGCGGTCAATCCGACCGTTTCGAGACCGCGGCTAGGCATTCACGGACGACGGAGACGACGTCAGCGGAAGGGCTGGCCCAGGTGCTGAGCCCCAGCCGGTCGAGTAGCAGTCCACCGAGGAACACATCGACGAAGGCGGCCCCCACTTGTTCGGGCGAACGTGCGCCGGCGGGATCAAACCATACCCACATCCACTGCAGCGATCCCCACAGCTGCAGCGCAGCCAGTTCGACGTCGACGCTTCGGAAAACACCGCACTCTATGCCCGTTCGGATCTCGTCAATCGCCAGTGTTTGCAACTGATCACGCAACTTACGCACTTGCTGCATCGCCGGGTCATCCGACAGCTGAACCACCTCGCGCTGGCTCGCTACCGTGGCATCGCGCGCGGTCACTTGCAGGAGAGCGGAGGCGTAAATGATTGCCGCGATGCGTTCGTGGGGCGCGGCCAGGCGGGCCCACGCCATCTGCAGCACGTCGAGTTGCCCGGCCAGGTGGCTCTCTTCGAGCTCGCGCAACATCTGCGCTTTGGTCCCGAAGTGATGGACAATGGTGCCCTTCGACATGCCGAGCTCGTCAGCGATGTCGCCCATATTCGTTCTGTCGTAGCCACGTTCGGCGACGTAGCGAACAAACGCGTCGAAAATCTCGCTGCGTCTACCAGGCGATCGGGGCATCATCCACCCTTCGCTAGACTAACCGTACGAACGGTCCATCATAAGCTTCGCCGTGTCAAGATCCCATTAGCCGTGCCGCCGTTCGGCCGTCACGCGGCGACCCGGGAACTGTGCGATCCGCTGGGAGCCTAAAGCGCCCTGCGGCCGGCGAACCGGTCCGGCGCCGTGATGACATATGTGTTCGCCCCGGGCGCCGCCTTGATCTCGCCGGCGACGTACACGGTCATGAGCTCTTGACCGTCGCTGTCGGCGACGCACACATAAGTGTCCGTCTCGGCGTCGTAGTCGAAGCTGTCCCAAGCCAATACGAACGCCAAGCAGTTGCCGTCGCGGTCTGCGATGACGAGCTTGTGAACCCCGGACTCCTTCAACAGCTCGACATCTTGAGCGCGCCGCTGAGGGATCTGGTTGTCCTGGACCGTGAGGCTGTTTAACATATGGCTGCTCCCTCTCCGTCGGACCCGGGCTCGGATCCTTAGACGGTCCGCGCCTGGCCGAAACGTTTCTCCCGGAATACGGCTCCGACCAGGGCACTAGGGCCTCTCTCGGGGGGCCGTAAGTCGCTAACCCACGGCAGCGTGCCTCAGGCGCTGGGGCGCCCCTGCGAGCGGTAGCCGGTCAACGGCGACAGAGTCCTGGGACGCACCGCGACCAAGAGCACGCCGGCGGCAAAGAGGGTCGCGGCCGGCCACGAGAATCGCCCGTCCGGGGCGAAGCCGCCCTGCGCCAAGAAGTGCAGGCCGACCGCGGCCAGGACTGCGCCGGTCAGCATGGTCGCCTCGGCCCAGCGATCGCCGAGCGGCAGGCCGAATGTGGGCAGCGGAACCGCGAAGAACCGCCGCTGCCACCACAGCAGCAGCAGTTCGACCGCTGTGACCACGCTGAGGATGGTGATCCATTCCAGCCGGACCAGCCACCACGCCACGGAACCCTCGGATGGCTGCGGAATCAGCCCGGCCGGGTAAGCGATGATCGCGACGATGACGACCGGCACCATGTGCCAAAGGTAGAGAGCCATGACGTTGGCGTTGGCGGTGGACAACACCCGCTGCACCGGGCCGTGGCGCAGGACCCGGTCGAGTGTCGCCGCCAATGCCATCGCCAGCCCAGCCTGGGCGCAGGCGAACGCCATCATCGCCACCGTGGGGGGCGTCGTGTTCTCGATCGGCTCGCCGGGAACCCCGATCATGCTGACCGGATACGGCCCCACCCGGATCAGCAGCGCCAGAGCAACGGCCGAACCGGCCGCGAGCAACACCGGCCTGCGCCCGGCCAACAGCCCACCGTGCCAAGCGATCCCGAGCTGGTAGAGCAGGCCCCAGCAGATCAGGTAATTCAGCCAGCCGACGTAGGGGACGTGACCGGCGAGCGAAACGGCGTCGACGAGTACCACACCCGCGGCCAGCGCCGCCGGCACCCTGAGCCCCCAACGTCCGTGTGCCGCAACGGCAATCGGGGTCAGCGACACCACCAGCACATATACGGCGAGGAACCACAGGTGCATGGCCACCGCCCAACCTGCGTATTCCAGCACCGTGCCCGACACGTTGCGGACCTGAAGAACCACCACGAGCGCCGAAACCAGCGCGACGTAGACCGTGGTTGGTCCGAGCACCCGCGCCAGTCGATGCCGAATCCAGGCCTGCCGGGAGAAGCTGTCGGCGCCGCGGCGGTGTGCCCACGACACCGCACCGGCGTAGCCGGCCACGAAGAAGAACACCGGAACCGCCTGGAATATCCAGGTCAGCCATTGCGTCCAGGGCATGTCGAGCAGCGGGTTCTCGCGGCCGAATTGCCCGTCGTGATAGGTCACCGAACCGGCCAGCCAGTGGCCGAGCACGATGAGAACCACGCCCGAGGCGCGGTAGAAGTCCACCGCCAGATTGCGGGCCGGTCGCGCGGTTTCTACGTCGTCCATCGGATCGCGGCAACATCGATGCGGTGCACTCGCGCAACGGTACCCGCCCCGTGGCGTCCAGTCGCGAAGCGCACAATGACTCCATGAAACAAGCGCGCCTCGCGAACCTGGAGGTCGGTCGCCTCGGCTTGGGCGCGATGGGCATGTCCGTCGCCTACGCCGGCGCCGGCACCGACGACGCCGAGTCGATCCGTACCGTTCATCGCGCGATCGACCTGGGCGTCACGCTGATCGACACCGCCGAGGTCTACGGCCCCTACGTCAACGAGGAATTGGTCGCACGCGCCCTGCAGGGCCGGCGGGACCGGGTGGTGTTGGCCACCAAGTTCGGCCTGATTTCCCACACCGGCCGCAACGGCTTGGACAGCAGCCCCGCCAACATCCGGATAGCGGTGGAGGGCTCGCTGCAACGATTGGGCACCGATCGCATCGACCTCTACTATCAGCACCGCCTCGACCGCGAGACCCCGATCGAAGACACCGTCGGCGCGTTGGCCGAACTGGTCACCGCCGGCAAGATCCGGCACATCGGCCTGTCGGAGGTCGGCGTGAACACGATTCGCCGCGCACACGCGGTGCACCCCATCACCGCGGTGCAGTCGGAATACTCGCTATGGACGCGCGACCAGGAAGACCAGATCCTGCCACTGCTGCGCGAATTGGGGATCGGGTTCGTGCCCTACTCGCCGTTGGGCCGCGGCTTTCTCACCGGCGCCATCCGCTCCACCGAGGGGCTGCCCGACAGCGACTACCGCAAGACCAATCCACGGTTCTTCGAGGAGAACTTCCAGCACAACCTACAGAGCGCGGACGAATTGCGGAGCATCAGCGCTGACGTCGGCGCCACTCCCGCTCAGGTCGCGCTGGCTTGGCTGTTGGCAAAAGGTCCCGACATCGTGCCGATTCCGGGAACCAAGCGGGTGTCGCGCCTGGAGGAGAACGTCGGCGCCGACGCCGTCGAGCTGACACCGGACCAACTGTCCCGGCTTGACCGGATCACCCCACCCAAGGGTGGCCACCATGCCGAGGCGCAGATGCAATGGATCGACCGTTGACGGGCGCGCGCGAGAAGTAGGTGCAGGGCGCGCGTGGTGGCACGAGCCATGTTGCGAGACAGGATGATTAGCGATCGGCGCCTGCCAGCGCCGCCGCGCCGTACTTCTTCTCGATCAGCCCCCACGGGTCGGCGTAGGGGCCGCGTCCCTCCAGCCGGCGCTGCACCGCCAGCGCCGCGCGCACGACGGGCCGCAGCACGGGACTCAGCAGCCGCAACACGATCCGCCTGCGGCCCTGCGTCCCGGCGATCCAGTCCAGGGTCTGGGACCAATCGTGCTCCTGGAAGTCGAGCAGCGCCTGCGCTTCGGTGGTGTCGTACCAGCCGGTGAAGCTCCAGCCGCGGTCGTCGCCCGGGTCGCCGGGCAGCAAGGCGGAGGGGCCGAGCGGGCCCAGGCCGGCGGCCCTCATCAGGTCGTCCTGGAGCGCGTGCTGCAGGAGCACGTACGTCTCGTTGCCCCCGATGAGCAAAACCTTGCCGGAAATGGCCGCCCCGCGATCGACGCCGTTGGCGAACGCCAGCGCTACATCACGCGCATCGACCATGTGTATGCGGTTATCGCTCGGGATCGATCGCATCAGGATCAGGTAGTCACCATTGATGCCGGCCTGAGTGTCCGGCGAGATGACGCCCGCCAGCCGGAAGAGCGCGTACGGCAGGCCGCTGGCGCGGATCGCCGCTTCGGCAAGCACCTTGTCTTCACCGTATTGATCGATCGGATTTACCGGGGTGTCCGGGGTGATCCGTTCCGGTTGGCGATAGGGGTTGCGCGAGCCGTAGACCGCGGCGCTGGACGCCATCAGGAACAGCGGCGGATCGGGGAGCGCGGCGCAGGCCGCCAAGAGATTCTCGGTACCGCCGACGTTGACCCGGCGGGACAACGCCGGGTTGCGGTACGACGGTGGGGAGACGATGGCGGCCAGGTGGATGACCGCCCCGGGCCGATGGGTCTCGATGAGCCCGCGCACCGCTTCGGCGTCCAGCAGGTCGGTATAGGCGGGGATCAGCGTCCCGGAATGCCCGCCGGCGGCCAATTCTTTCTCCACCGCGACGGTGTTGTCGTTGCGCAGATCCATCGCGATCACGGTGCACCCGCGATCGAGCAGGATCTGCGTGCAACGCTTGCCAACCAGTCCGAACGCGCCGGTGACCAAAACGGTGGCGATTGTCATGGTCACTGTCCCATCAGTCGCCCGGCGGCCTTGCCGATCGCCGCGCGAAGCCGTGGGGAGACGTAGATCGAGAACAGGGGAGTCACGATGTCCTCGCGGAGCCGAGTCAGCTTGGAACTCTTGATAACCCACCGGCCGGCGACGTTTTCGTAGGTCTCGTGGTAGTGGCCGTAGCCGACCAGGGTGACCCCCGGACCGAAACGGACGACGTCTTGCAGGGCCCATATTCCGCGTGCGGTCGTCGCGGAGGTGACCTCGATTTCGGGGGCGTGCACCTGGTGGGCGGTGGGCTGCGTCGGCCGGCCGAGGGCCCGGCGGGTGAACGCGACGAAGTCGTCGGCACCGGCGATCACCTTGCCGCCCGCTTCGGAGGTGTCGCTGACGAAGTCGTCGGAGAAGATCGTTCGCCACGCCGCCCAGTCCTTGGCGTCCAGGTAGCGGCAGTAACGGGCCTTGAGCTGCTTGATGGATTCGATCGCCGGCAGCGTGTCGGCGACCAGCGTTTGCGCGCGCTCTGTCATAGCGGCTCGATTCTTTCCGTAAGCGTTGCGGCGTGACGTTTCACTGCCGAAGTGTAAACCGGTCTACTTTTGTAGTAGACGACCTGATGCGTGGTGGCCAACAGCACGCCATGCCGGGCCCACACCTGCGCGCTCTGGTCGAAGTAGCCGCGGCTGAAGCGGTTGGCGTGCGCGGTGCACAGGACGAAGTCGTCGCCCACGGAGTCGAGTTCGTGCTGATCGGCGTGAAAGTACGTCGTCAACGAGATCGTCCCGGATGGGACGAAGCCGCCGCGCCGCAGGAAGACCCGCGGGTAGAAGGCGTCCGATAGCGCGGCCAACACCGGGTAGTCGACGGGGCGTTGCGCGGCGTCGCGCACCCAGAGGGTGGAGGTCGACGTCGGGCTCGGTTGCCCGTACTTGCCGGGCATCGAACCCTCGACATACCGCATGTCGTAGAGGCTCGTCCAGCGCACCAGGCCGGGATCGGTGGGAGCGATCTCGTCGGGGTCCGGAGCGGTCGGCGGGCGCAGCTCCGTGTCGGCCCAGCCGTCGCGGCGAATGGCGAACAGCGCGGTCGCCGTGGTCTTGACGTCACCGTCCTGACTGAGTTCGGCGATCCAGTGCTGGTTGGTCCGGTTGGTGCGCGCTGCCCGCAAGGTGATGTCGAAGTCGCCGTCGGCGATGGGGGCGGCGTAGTTGACGGTCAGCGCCAGCGGCTCGCCGATGCGGTCGGGGTGCGATTGGACGGCGTGCAGCACGATGGCTGCGGTGATTCCGCCGAAGGGCCCCACCATGTTGGCCCATTCCGGATGGGTCCGCCCGCGCCTGGTGCTCGCGTCGATCGTCTCGAGCCTGATGGCGTCGTCGAAGGGATGTGTCATGAGTCGAACGCAGATTACCGGCGCCGGACACCGCGTCTCGCCGCGGGCCGCGCGATCAACGTCCGTGATATACCGTCCGGCGAGCGACAACCTCTGCGAAAGGACGGAACCGTGACGAAGACTCCCGCCGAGCTGATCGACGCCAGGATCTCGGAGCTCGGGGATTGGCGCGGTGAAATGCTTTCCCGCATCAGGGAACTCGTCAAGGAAGCCGAACCTGAGGTGGTGGAGGAGTGGAAGTGGCGCGGCGTCCCGGTCTGGTATCGCGACGGGATGATCTGCACCGGCGAGACCTACAAGAACGTGGTGAAGATGACCTTCGCCAAGGGCGCCTCGCTGCAGGATCCCAAGGGTTTGTTCAACTCCAGCCTGGAAGGCAACACCCGGCGCGCGATCGATTTTCACGAGGGCGACCAGGTCGACGAGGAGGCCCTGAAGGCGCTGATCCGCGCCGCCGTGGAGCTGAACCGGTCATAGGCGCCGATCTGTACAGCGGCGGCGGCGGTGCTGTACAGTCGCCCAGCACGCGGTCGACGCTCGAATGAGAGGCCATCGGTGACTTCCGAGTCGGTCGAACAGTTTCGGAGCCGGGCCAGGGCCTGGCTGGCCGAGAACCTGCCGCGGCTGGATTCCGGGGAAGCGATGGTCCTGCAGCGCGACGAAATGACGTCCTGGCAGCGCGCCCGCGAACTGCAAAAGAAGCTGTACGACGGCGGATTCGCCGGCATCTGCTTCCCCCGCGAGTACGGCGGGCTGGGCCTGAGCTACGAATACAAGAAGGCGTTCGACGCCGAGGCGCTGGCCTATGAGACCCCCCTCATGCTCAACGTGCCCTCCTTCGCCATTTGCTGCGCAACGATCCTCGACATGGGCAGCGAGGAGCAGAAACGCAGCCACATCGCGGCCGCGCTTCGCGGTGACGAAGTGTTGGTGCAGCTGCTGTCCGAACCCAGCGGGGGATCGGATCTCGCGGGCGTGCTGACCCGCGCCGACCGGCGCGACGGCCACTGGATCATCAACGGCGCCAAGACCTGGAGCACGTGGGCGTTCGCCGCCGACTACGGCCTGTGCCTGGCCCGGACCGATTGGAACGCGCCCAAACACGAAGGCCTGACGATGTTCCTGATGCCGCTGCGGCATCCCGGCGTCACGATCAACCGCATCAAACAGGTCAACGGCTCCGTGGAGTTCTGCGAGGAGTTCTTCGACGACGTCGAACTCGGAGACGACGCCGTCGTGGGTGAGCCGGGGAGGGGCTGGGACGTCGCGTCGCGCCAGCTCTACCACGAGCGCCGCACGATGGGGGACGGATCGGAATACACCAGCGGGCCGGGAATCGCCGAGGCCCAGGATGTTTCGGTTGACCTGCTGGACCTGGTGGGCAGGGTGAACCGGTCCAACAGCGAGCGGGTCCGCGAGCGGGTGGGCCGTGCCCTGGTCCACCGGGCGGTGCACGGGCAGCTCAGCGAGCACGTCTTCCACGCCGTGGCCAATGGTTCGCTGCCGCCCGCCGCCGGTTCGATCATCCGGCTGTGCATGGCCGAGGTGCACGACGTCGAAACCGATACCGCGTTGGCCGTCGCCGGCCCTGCCGCCGCGGTCGATGACGAGGCGGGGCTGCTCGACGTCGGCACCCGCTACCTCGGCCGTCAGATCGCCAGCATCGGCGGGGGAACCACCGAGATGGCGCGCAACGTGATCGGCGAGCGGGTGCTGAACTTTCCGCGCGAGTACGCCGCCGACCGCGGCGTGCCCTTCAACCAGGTCCGGCACGGAAAAGCCTGAAGGAGGCCGGAATTGAGTGACCAGCTTCGTGACATCCGGGAGTTGGCAGGGGACTCCGATGCTTACCGGGACGAACTGTACCGGCGCTGGACGGGGCTGCTCAGCTACCGCTACATCGGCCGCAAACACTCCTCGATGGACCTCGGCGAGGTCGACGACACCGTCACCATTCGCCGCGACATGCGCAACGAGGCCGGCGGAATCATGGTGGCGCCGTTGGCCATTTCCTCCCCGGAGGGATGCCAGACGGACATGGTGGCGGTGCCCAACCCGGTGATCGCGTCGGTGCAGATCATCGACCCCGGCTATGACGTCAAGCGGGTCGAGATCGTCGGCTCCGGCATCGTGCATCAGGGCCGCACTATGGGCTACGGACGGTGCAAGATCGTCGACGCCGACAACCCGGACCGGGTCATCGCCTTCAACGAGGGCCAGGGAGCGATCATCGGCATCCCGCCGGAAGGCCTGGGCCGCATGGACGTTTCGGGCACGGAATTGGTAATCGAGGACTCGCCGGATCTGCCGCCGTTGTGGCAGGCGTTCGGGGCCAGCAGGCGTAGCGATGGCCACTGGGTGCTGCCCGAGCTCAGCACCGAACTCGCATCCCCGGATGCCGCGCTGCACATCGGCCCCCAGCACGTCGTCCTAGAAACGGCGGCTGTCGATCTCGCCGCCGGCGTCGCCGGGACCCGAAAGCTCCAGGTGGTCAGCTGGCACGTCATGTTCATGGCCCGCGGCAAGGTGGGCCCCTTCCGGGTGGAAGGAGTCGCGCACCGCGGCGGGCCCGGCCGTATCGGCGTGCGCATGTTGCTGCACGACGAGGGGAACGCCGACAAGGCCGTCACCTCCGCCGCCGCGGTCTTCGACGTCGTGGGTTCCTAACCGCCCGGTGGCTACCTCGCTCGCCCGGTGCCGCCCATAGACGAATTCGAATATCGGCGTGGCCATCAGGGTCGTCACTACGGCGACCAAAACCAAGATGCTGAACAGTGTTGGGGTGATGATGCCGGCCTGAAGCCCGATATTGAGCAGGATGAGTTCGATCAAGCCGCGGGCGTTCATCAATGAACCCAGGGCGACCGATTCACGAAGAGGGACTTTCCTCAGCCACGCGACGACTGTGCACGAAACTCCCTTTCCGATGATCGACAGCAGGAGCATTCCCACCGTCACCGCCCACAGTTTCGGGCTGTTGACCAGGCCGATCTGGGTATTCAGCCCCGAGTATACGAAGAACAGCGGCAGCAACAACGTGGTCACCAGCGGCTCGAGCCTGGCGGTGAGTTGCTGGGCGAAGAAGCCGGATGGCATTGCCGCGCCCAGAACGAACGCGCCGAATATCGCATAGATGCCGATGGCGTCGGTGAACCATGCGCACGTCATGAGCAACACGAGCACTGCACTGAACGTTGGCGCGCTGACCGCGTTCCGGCGTTCGGATCTCGCGCCGAGGACGGCCAGGGCCTTGCGCCCGATCGTCAGGAGCAATGCCGTGTACAACATGCCACCGACTATTGCCGTGGCGGCGGTGCTGGGATCGCCTCGATGGATGGCGAGCACAACGGCCAGGATGCACCAGGAGAGGGCGTCGTCGATCGCACCGCAGATCAGGGCGAGCGTACCTAGCGGCGTTCCGGACAGCCGCTGTTCGAAAATGATTCGCGCGAGCATCGGAAACGCGGTGGTTGCGATCGACGCGCCCAAGAACATCATCGCCAAGGGCAGCGAGACACCTTTTCCGAACAAGATTCCGCTGTTCAGCAGCGGCAAGGCGACAATCGCTCCCAGCGCAAGCGGTGTGAGGATCCCCGCGGCCGACACGGCCGCCGCGGTGCCGGCGCGATGTTTGATCAGCTTGACGTCGAAGCCGAGCCCAACGAGGAACATGTAAAGAACCAGGCCGATCTGCGCCGCGGTGTAGAGCACCGTGTTCGCCTGCCCGGGTGGAAAGAGATCGTGCTGCACGCCGGGAGCGACCCGGCCCAGGAGCGAGGGGCCCAAAAGTACGCCGGCAATCATCTCGCCGACGACTTGGGGCTGCCCCAAGCGTTGCGCAACCAGCCCGACGAGCCGGCATGTCCCGAGGATGACGGCCAGCTCAAGGAAAAAATGTACGGCGGTTGCTGCAGGCATGGTGAGGTCCTGAGTGTTCGTGGTCGGCTTCATCCCGGCAGGCGGGTCGACGAGCGGTTGAGATCGGCTTTGCCGCAGCGCATCTGGCCTCACACGTGTCGGCGGCCCGCCGGGTCGACACCGTGTGCTTCCAGGCTTGCGAGAGTCCTCATTTCGTGTAACGTACTTAACTATTAAGTAACTTAATTTCCCTGGGTTTGCAAGAGGTGGACGGGTGGACGTGCGCGCGCAACTGTCGCAGTTGAGCCCCGAGGCGCGCGAGACCCTCGCGCGAAGGCTCAAGGCCCGGTTGGATGCCGACAAAGTTCACCCTGATCACGACGTCGCCATCGTCGGTGGTGGTGTGGCGGGACTGACCCTGGCGCTCGAGATTCGCACCGCCAGGCCCCGCACGCGAGTCGCCGTCATCTCACCCGCCTCGCACCCAGTGCCTGAGATCACCCACACCGTCGGCGAGTCGACGGTCGAGGTTTCCGCCCACTATCTGCGCGAACGCATTGGTTTGGCCGACCACTTGCAGACCTCGCAGATTCGCAAGATGGGCTTGCGAATGTTTTTCTCCCACGGCGGAAACACCGATATCACCGAGCGGCTGGAACTGGGCAGTTCCTCCTTCATCCCCCAGGTGACGTATCAGATTGACCGCGGCCGGCTGGAGAACGAGCTCTACCGACGTTGCTGCGCGGCGGGTGTCGACATTCGGCGGGGCCGGGCGGTGTCGGTCGAGTGCGGCGCCGGGGGACACCCGCACACCGTTTCCATCCAGAGCGGTGACACCATCACGCGCACGACAACGCGTTGGCTGGTGGATTCATCCGGACGAAATCGTGCGCTGGCCCGCCAACTGGGTTTGCGGCGCGCCAACGAACACAACTGCAATGCGGTGTGGTTGCGTGTCGCCGCCGAAATCGACATCGGCCGGTGGAGCGATGACCCGGCCTGGCAGACCCGCATCACCGAGGGCGATCGTGCGCTGTCCACGAATCACTTGATGGGGGAGGGCTACTGGGTTTGGCTGATCCGGCTCGCGTCCGGATCCACGAGCGTCGGCATCGTCGCCGACCCGGCGTTTCACCAGTTCGACCGATTCAACACGCTCGCCAAGGCCCGCTCGTGGCTCAACGAGTACGAGCCGCAGTGCGCGGCGGTCCTGGCGGAACACGAACACCTGATCAAGGACTTCAGGGTGATGAAAAACTACAGTCACGGCGCCACCAAGGTGTACGACGGCCGTGACCGTTGGTGTCTCACCGGAGATTCGGGGATTTTTCTAGACCCGTTGTACTCGTCGGGGCTGGACCTCGTGGCGATCGGTAACGGCCTCATCACCGACATGATCGTCCGGGAACTCGACGGTGAGGATGTCGTCGCGCGGTCGGGAATCAGCGACTCGTTATTCCGATCCCTCACCGACATGTGGCTCGCCGTGTATTGCGATCAGTACACGCTGATGGGCTCGCCGACCGTGATGTCCGCCAAGGTGATCTGGGATATCGCCTTCTACTGGGGCTTCGTCGGCTTGCTCTACAGGAATGGACGATTCGTCACCGTCGCCGACGATCCACAGGTCGTCCCGCACCTGGAAGGCTTGATCAAGCTCAGCAACCGTACGCAAAGGTTCTTCCGAGAATGGGCCGCAATCGAGAGCGCGCGCCCGTCGGCTGGGTTCGTGGATTTGTATTCACCGTTCAACTTCATGGTTAGCCTGCACACCGCGATGATCGGAGAAAGTCCGGACTTCACCGCGCAGTTTGAGGCCAACACCCGCCTGTTACACCAGCTGGCGGGCCAACTCGTGGAGACGGTGGTTTCGGAAAAGTGTGACCGGTTCTCCGAAGACGGCGTGATGCAGCAGGTGCAGGCGTGGCAACGCGACTCTCTGCTGCGGGAACTGCGCTCCATCTACCGCCGCGAGCAGGAAATCAATCCGGTCAGCCGAGGGTGGATTCTCGGCGCCGCACCCGTACTAGAAGCACGTTGACCCAAGAACGATTCGCGCACGACCCGGTTCTCGCGGTTGAGGCTTCGTAGGGCGAAAGGATGAGCATGCGCGCCGCAACCGGAGACCGCGACCCCTTGGCCATCGTCGGAATCGGCTGTCAGTTCCCCGGTGGTGCCGACGACCCGACCAGCTACTGGCACTTGCTATGCACCGAAACCGACGCCACCGGCACCGTCCCCGAAGCGCGATGGAACGCCGCGAAATACTACGACCCAAACCCCGCCAAGGTCGGCAAGATGGTTACCCGGCGAGGCGGGTTCCTCGACGAGATCGACCAATTCGACCCCCAATTCTTCGGGATCTCTCCCCGCGAAGCGCACCTGATCGATCCCCAGCAACGCCTCCTGTTGCGGACCACATGGGAGGCGCTGGAAGACGGTGGAATATCCGCCGACAGCCTGGCGGGAACCGAGGTAGGCGTCTTCGTCGGCGGCTTCACACTCGATTACCAACTTCTGCAAAATCAGGGCCGCGCCAGCCGGTACCGATTCAAAGCCCATTCCGCCACCGGAATGATGATGACCATGCTGGCCAACCGGATCTCATTTGCCTTCGATTTCCGTGGGCCCAGCATGACGATCGACACGGCGTGCTCGAGCTCACTGGTCGCCGTTCACCTTGCCGCACTGAGCATTTGGAACGGCGAATGCGACCTCGCGCTGGCCGGCGGGGTCAACATCATGATCGGCCCCAACACCGGCATCGCCGAATCGAAGAGCGGGTTCCTCAGTCCGGGCGGGCGCTGCAAGGCCTTTGACCGTTCCGCCGACGGCTACGCGCGGGGAGAGGGCGGCGCCATGGTCGTCATCAAGCCGCTCGAGCGCGCGGTGGCCGACGGTGACGAAATCTACGCTCAGATCCTGGGTTCCGCGGTGTCGCAGGACGGGCGCACCGACGGCATCACGGTGCCCCGCGCCGCGGCGCAGGAGGCGGCCATCGCCACGGCACTGCGCAGGGCGGGTATCCGTCCGGACGAAGTCGGCTATGTGGAGGCGCACGGCACTGGCACCCCCGTCGGCGACCCGATCGAGGCCGGGGCACTCGGCAACGTGTTGGCTGCCGACCGGTCACCGGCCGATCCACTGCTGATCGGCTCGGTCAAGACCAATATCGGCCACCTGGAAGCCGGCGCGGGGGTCGCCGGGTTGATCAAGGCGGCGCTGGTGCTAAAACACGGGTACATCCCGGCGAACCTGCACCTCAATGACCCGATAGCGCTTGCGAATTCGGGCATCGAAGTTCCGTCGACCGGTCGTCCTTTCCCCGGCAACCGGCGACGCGTCGCAGGGGTCAACTCCTTCGGCTTCGGCGGCACCAACGCGCACGTGGTGCTTGCCGAGCCGCCGGTTCCCGCTCGAGCCGTCCCGGAAAAATCTCGGCAGATGCCCTTGGCCTTGCTGCCGGTGTCGGCGCGTTCGCAGGAGGCTTTAGCGGCAACGGCTCGTCGGCTGGCGGAGCAGCTGAACGCTCACCCCGACCTCTCACTGCTCGACCTCGGCTACACGCTCAGCCGGCGACGCACCCACCTGACGCATCGCCGCGCGATCGTCGCGGACGGTGTCGGCGACGCGCTGGGTCAACTTCAGGCCCTGGCAGAGGGGCAAACCCCGGTCGGCCGCACGCCTGCAGACGCGCCGAAGCTGGCGTTCGTCTGCACCGGGATGGGGCCTCAGTGGTGGAAGATGTGCCGGGGGCTGCTTGACGCCTATCCCGCCTTCGCCGACAGCATCGTGCGAAGCGATCGCGAGCTATCCCGTTATGCCGAGTGGTCTTTGATCGACGAACTCCGCGCCGACGAATCCAGGTCTCGCATGGCGGAAACGGATGTGGCCCAACCCGCGAACTTCGCCATCCAGATAGCGCTGGCCGAGCAGCTCAAGGAATTCGGCATCATCCCCGACGGCGTGGTGGGGCACAGCGCCGGTGAGGTGGCCGCCCACCATCTGGCCGGCGTACTCACCTTCGAACAGGCGATCCGCGTCATCTACCACCGAAGTCGCCTGCAACAGCGCACCCGAGGATCCGGCCGCATGCTCGCCGTGGGCCTCGGTGCAGAATCGCTCATTCAGACGCTGGAGAACCGAGCGGCCGATGGCATCGGGGCCGGTGTATCGATCGCCGCCGTCAACAGCCCCTCGGCGGTCACCATCGCCGGCGACGGTGACGCCCTGGACCGCATCGCCCGCCAACTCGACGAGCTCAGGATCTTCAACCGGTTCCTCAGCGTGCAGGTGCCGTATCACTCGCACCACATGGACATGGTGAGAGAAGACCTTTGCGGCGCCCTGCAAGGGCTTTCTTCGGGCCCGGCGAGCATGCCGCTGTATTCCACCGTGACCGGCGAACGCTTGGACGGCTACACCGCCGGTGCCGGCTACTGGTGGCAGAACACCCGCGCCACAGTACTTTTCGAGCCCGCGGTCAACCGAATGCTCGACGATGGATACACCCATTTCGTCGAACTCGGGCCACATCCCGTCCTTGCGACGTCAATCGTCGAGATCGCCTCGGCGCAAAAGACCGACGTGGTGGTCTTGCCGGCCCAGCGGCGCGACGCGGACGACGGCCGCACGCTGATGAATTGCGTTGGCGCACTGCACTGCGAGGGTCACCCGGTGAGGTGGGAAGCTCTATACCCCCGAAACGGGGCGCGGCTGCTGAAACTTCCCCTTTACCCATGGCAATCCAAACGGTATTGGAACGAGACCCAGGAAGCCGCGGAGGACCTCCACTACAACCCGGTGCATCCCCTGCTCGGGCAACCGGTGGGCGGGGCCGTGCATCCCACGTGGGAAGTGGAGCTGGGCACCGCGATGTTGCCCTTCCTCGCGGATCACCGGGTTCAGGGCAGTGTTCTCCTACCTGGAGCGGTATTCATCGAAATGGCCCTCGCTGCCGGGGAGGCCGCCTACGGGTCCGCGCACCACAGCGTTGAGAACCTGACGCTGAGACGAGCCCTGGTTCTCGATGACACTTGTGACCCCATACTCAGGACAACACTCGATCAGGACACCGGCGCACTGGAATTCACCGCCTTCACTGCGACGGCGGGCGGGGAGCTGAAGTGGACGCTGACGGCGACCGCGGAACTCAACACACTCCCGACGCCGCCGGGACATTGCGCGAGCTTCAACTGCGCGGGAGAGGGCACCACGATCGAGGGCGACGAGTTTTACGCCCGTACCCGAGCCATGGGCTTGGCGTACGGCGAAGCGTTCCGGACCGTGACCGGGGCGACTGCCGGAGATGGTTGGGCGACAGCCCGAATCGTCACCCCGGGAGCGCTCCGCGACGATGTCGACCGATACCGATTCCATCCCGCCCTCATCGACGGGGCCTTTCAAACGCTGCTTGGCGCACCGCTTCTCGGGCACGAGACCCGCGAAAGTCCCTACCTTCCCGTTCGGATCCGGCGAAGCGCGATATACGGCTCAGCCGAGCGTGACATGAACGTCCATCTACGGGTCGTTTCGGCCACCGCCGACGAGATCGAGAGTGATATCACCGTGACCGGCGCCGACGGGCAGCCCCTCGCCGCCTTCAATGGCTTCACGGTGCAATCACTCGCTGTGTCTTCTCACATGTCGCCCGAGCGTGTGGACAAGGGGCTCTACGAGATTCAGTGGATTGCGCATACCCGTCCCGGACACGACGAGCGGGAGAACGCGATCGCCGTAGAAAACATGTCGTGGATCGTCTTCGTCGATGCGGCGGGCGTCGGCTCAGTGCTCGCGGAGCGGATGCGCCGCAGGGGTCAGCGCGTCCGCGTGGTCGAGCACCGACCCGTGGAAGCGCTCACCGAATTCGACGGCGGGTATGCGGTGAACCCCAGCCAACCGCGTCAGCTGCATCAGTTGCTCGAAACCCACCTCGCCAAAGAAGGCAACCTTGCCGGGATCATCGACTGCTGGCCGTTGGATATGCCCGCACATCCGGACGGCCAACCGGTGCACCACGACGTGAATCCGACCGAAACGACCGAGCGCTTAGGCGTTTTCACCGTTCTGCATCTTGTGAAATCCCTCGCGGAGCACGAGACCGTCCAGCCGCGCCTGTACTTGGTCACCGAGAACGCGCAACCGGCGCTGGGGACCGAGGCGCTCGCGGTCGAACAAGCGGTCATCTGGGGGCTCGGCCGCGTCGTGGGCCACCAGGAATTGGTCAAGCAGTGGGGCGGGCTGATCGATATCGACGCCGCCGACGACCGCGTCGAGGCTGCCGCGCGCATCTGCGACCACGTGCTCGACGACGATGCCGAGGATCAGATCGCCATCCGCGGAAACACCACGTTGGTCCCGCGTCTTCGCTCGGCCAGCAGCCTCTCGAAAGCCTTCCCGACCAAACTCGCACCCGATGCCACCTACGTGGTCACCGGCGGACCGGGAGCCCTCGGACGCGTCGTCGCGACGTACCTTGCCCAACGGGGAGCGCGGCATATCGCCCTGCTAAGCCGAAGCGCACTCCCGCCAAGGAGCCGCTGGCCGTTGCTATCCCACGACGACAAGCACCGGTCGGCCGTCGACGCGATTCGGCAGATCGAGCGCCTCGGCGCCAGGGTGACGACGGCCAGCGTCGACATCACCGACGCGGACCAGGTGCGGGCTTGGTTGAGTGACCACATCCGAGACGAGGGCCGACCGGTTCGTGGAATCGTTCACGCCGCGGGGTCTGTCCACGACCAACTCTTGGTCAACATGACCGAAGCGGATTTCACCAAGGTGATGGCGCCCAAAGTCGTGGGTACCCGCGTGTTGCACAACGCTTTCAAAGGACAGCCGCTCGACTTCTTTGTGATGTTCGGGTCGGCGGGTTCGGTCATCGCATCACCCGGCCAAGGGAACTACGCCGCCGCCAACGCATTCCTGGACGCCTTCGCGCATTATCGGCGGGCCGAGGGACTGCCGGCCACCACGATCGGCTGGGGCCCGTGGTCAGTAGGCATGGTCGAAGACCTCAAGCTCGAGAAGATCTATGCGCATCGGGGGATCGAGCTGATCACGCCCGGCGCGGGAGCCCAGATCCTCGATCGGCTCATCAACCAGCAGATGCCCAACGTCATCGCTATCACCGCCGATTGGACGCGGGCCCGCCGCGTCGGCCTTGTCGGGCAGTTGCCACCGATGTTTTCCGAACTGGGCGCCACCGAACCGGCGGCCGCCAAAACCGATGTCGAGACTTCGGTGTTGGATTCCCTCGCGGCGTGCCCGGAAGCCGACAGGGCCGACATGGTCGCTCGCCTGGTGCGACAGATCGGCTCCGCGGTCTTCGACCTCGCCCCGACCGATATCGGGCTCGACGACGCCCTAGACGACCTCGGCTTGGACTCAATGATGGCAATGGATTTCAGAACCCGGATCCACGCCCAGTTCGCCGTCGACCTGCCGGTGCTGGACCTGCTCAGGGGAGTCAGTGTCAACGAACTGGCCGCTCGGATACTTGGCCGGCTTGAACTGGGAAGCGCCGACCCAACCGTGGTCACCGAACAGCGGCAGCAACGCACGGCCGCCGACGAGGTCGACCGCCTGGTGGAGCAGTTGTCTGAAGACGAACTCCGGGCTCTGCTGCTCGACCTCGAAACAGCCGAGGAGGACGCGGGGGGAACGCACGCATGAACGCTCCTGGGCGGACACGGCCGGCACGAGCCGAGCAGCTGGCCGACAAAGGCGACCCAACGGCAGCGACGGAGCGGGACGAATCCCGCGCGGTGCGCGTCCGAGGTTTGTCAAAGGCCTACGGGCAGTTGCAGGCCGTGCGCGATGTGGATCTCGACGTCGGCTACGGCGAAATCTTCGCCATCCTCGGGCCCAACGGCGCGGGAAAGTCGACGACCATCGAAATCCTCGAGGGTCACCGGCAACGGGATTCCGGATACGTGCGCGTGCTTGGCGAAGATCCCGGAACCGCCGGCCGTAGCTGGCGCGCCAAGATCGGCATCGTATTGCAAGAAGTCAGCGACGCGGGGATGCTGACCGTGGCGGAAACCATTCAGATGCTGACGAAATGCTATGGCAGGGCGCGACTTCCGGGGGAGACGCTCGAACTCGTCGGGCTGACGCCGGTTGCCGACTCCCGGGTGAGGACGCTGTCAGGCGGGCAGCGCCGTCGTCTCGACGTGGCCCTCGGCATCATCGGCATGCCCGACTTGCTCTTCCTCGACGAACCGACGACCGGGTTCGATCCCGATGCCCGGCGGCGATTCTGGGATCTCATCCGGTTGCTGGCGAGCGATGGCACGACGATCGTATTGACGACCCACTACCTGGAGGAGGCCGCCGCACTGGCAGACCGGGTCGCAGTCCTGGCCGACGGCAGGGTGGTGGCAGTCGACTCACCGGCAAAACTGACCGAGTACGTCAGTACGGCCGCGACGGTCCGGTGGGTGGAGGCGGGCCGTGCCCACGTGGAGGTGACGGATCGCCCGACCGACTTGATCAGGCGGCGATCGAAGCACGGGGCAGAACTGGCTCAGCTGACGGTCTCCCGGCCGACGCTCGAAGACGCTTACCTGCGGTTGATCGGCGAGGCGTGATGGACATCGGTCACGCGCGGAGATCTGCCCCACCGCAACGCCATTCGAGCCCGTCCGCGGTGCCGCTGCCGTCTCCGGTGCGAATCGGGTTGTCGCGCATCGTGCCGGAGCTGAAGATGTTCTACCGGCGGCCGGAACAGGTGGTGCTCACCTTCTCGATGCCCGCCGTAATCGGCATCCTGCTCGGCTCGATCTTCTCGACGAAACTGCCGCACAGCAATACCAGCACCGGCGCGGTCATCGCGGCGAGCATCCTCGCGTACGGGATCCTGTCCACCTCGTTCATCAACCTCGGCATCAGCATCGCCGCCGACCGCGAAGCCGGCGCGCTGCGGCGACTGCGGGGGACGCCGGCAACCGCGGCGTCGTACTTCATCGGAAAAATCTGCCTGGTTGCCTTCGCCAGCCTCGCCGAGGCCGTCGTCCTGCTCGCCGTGGGCGTGCTCATCTTCAAGCTCGCCCTGCCGACAACCGCTTTCGGTTGGTTCACCCTGATGTGGGTGTTCGTCCTGGGCATCGTCAGTTGCTCGCTGCTGGGCATCTTCGTCAGCAACTTGGCGAGCGGAGCGGTTTCGGCCGCCGTGATCACCAACGGCCCGGGGGTCGCCTTGCAGTTCGTGTCGGGCACCTACGTTCCGCTCGTCGCGTTGCCGGCATGGATGCTGACCCTGGGCTCGGTTTTTCCGGTGAAGTGGATGGCCCAAGGGTTCCGCTCGGTGCTATTGCCGCCGGACATGGCCGCCTTCGAACCGGCCGGCAGCTGGGAGCCCTGGCCGACATTTTTCGTACTGGCCGCGTGGAGCGTCGGCGGGCTGATTGCCTGCCTCGTAGTTTTCCGGTGGTCGGACAAAAAATAGGCCAATGGCCATACGTTGACTCCTGTACGTATGGTGCTTAGGACTCACACGACAGGAGAATCGCAGTGGCAGATCGGTTGGCCGGAAAGGTCGCGCTCATCAGCGGGGGTGCGCGGGGGATGGGGGCCTCGCACGTGCGGACGCTGGTGGCCGAGGGGGCCAAGGTGGTGTTCGGCGACATCCTCGACGACGAGGGCAAGGCGGTGGCGGCGGAGGTCGGAGACGCGGCCCGCTATCTGCACCTCGACGTGACGAAACCCGAGGACTGGGATGCCGCGGTGGCCACCGCCCTCAGCGAGTTCGGTGGCATCGACGTGCTCGTCAACAACGCCGGCATCATCAACGTCGGCACCTTCGAGGACTACGCGCTCTCGGAGTGGCAGCGGATCCTGGACATCAACCTGACGGGCGTGTTTCTCGGCATCCGCGCCGTGGTGAAACCCATGAAGGAAGCCGGGCGGGGATCGATCATCAACATCTCCTCCATCGAGGGGATCGCCGGCACGATCGCCTGCCACGGGTACACCGCCACCAAGTTCGCCGTCCGCGGGCTGACCAAGTCGGCGGCATTGGAGTTGGGGCCCAGCGGGATCCGGGTGAACTCCATCCACCCCGGGCTGATCAAGACGCCGATGACCGAGTGGGTGCCCGAGGACATCTTCCAGACCGCGCTGGGGCGGATCGCCCAGCCCAAGGAGGTCTCCAACCTCGTCGTCTACCTGGCCAGCGACGAGTCGAGTTATTCGACCGGCTCGGAGTTCGTCGTCGACGGCGGCACCACGGCCGGCCTTGGCCACAAGGACTTCTCCGCGGTCGACACCGCCGGGCAGCCCGAGTGGGTTACCTAGCGGCAGCGAGGGATTCGGTTTCTTCGGACGCCTTCTCGTCGCTCGGCTTGGGCCACGGCGAGGGAACCGGGCGCTGACGCACGCGTTGCGGCCACCAGAACCACTTGCCCAGCAACGCGGCGATCGATGGGGTCATCAGTGACCGAACGATCAGGGTGTCGAACAGCAGACCCAGTCCGATCGTGGTACCCACCTGCCCGATGACCGTGAGCTCACTGACCGCCATCGTCATCATCGTAAAGGCGAACACCAGGCCGGCCGAGGTGACGACCGAGCCGGTACCGCCCATTGACCGGATGATTCCGGTATTAAGCCCGGCGTAGATCTCCTCCTTGAACCGCGCCACCAACAGCAGGTTGTAGTCCGCACCCACGGCCAACAGGATGATGACCGACATCGCGAGCACCATCCAGTGCAGTTCGATGCCGATGAGGTGCTGCCAGATCAGCACCGATAGGCCGAACGACGCGCCCAGCGAGAGCAAGACGGTGCCCACGATCACCGCGGACGCCACCACCCCGCGCGTGATCAGCAGCATGATGATGAAAATCAAACAGAGCGAAGAGATCCCGGCGATCAGCAGGTCATAGGTGTTCCCGTCGCTGAGGTCCTTATAGATCGACGCGGTGCCCGCCAGATAGATCTTCGACCCCTCCAGCGGCGTGCCCTTGAGCGCCTCGTACGCGGCCTTCTTGATGGCGCCGATGTGCGAAATGCCTTCCTGCGACATCGGATCGCCGTCATGGCTGATGATGAAGCGCACCGCGTGCCCGTCGGGCGAAATGAAGTTCTTCATCCCCTTCTTGAACTCGGCGTTGTTGAAGGTCTCCGGCGGCAGGTAGAACGAGTCGTCGTTCTTGGACGCGTCGAAGGCCTTTCCCATGGCGTTGGAGTTCTTCTGCGCCTCGTTCTGCTGATCCTGTAGACCCTTCTGGGTCGAATACATGGTCAGCATCGTGGTTTTCATGGCCTTCATGTTCTCGATCATCGACGGCATCAGCGCCACCATCTGCGGCATCAGCGTGTCCAGATGGTCCATGATCGGCAGCAGGCTCTCGATGTCGTCGGTCATGATGTCGATGCCGTCCAGGCCGTCGAACACCGAGCGCAGCGACCAGCACACCGGGATGTCGTAGCAGTGCCGTTCCCAGTACAGGTAGCTGCGGATCGGCCGGAAGAAATCCTCGAAATCGGCCATGTGCTGGCGCAATTCGTTGATGTCGATGGTCATGTCGTGCATCTTCTTGACCATCTGATGCATGTCGTTGGCCATCTGCGCCGTGATGCTCGACATCTTTTCCATGCTGTCGATGGTCGTCTGCATCATGTCGGCCTGGTGCAGCATGTCGGCCATCTGGTCTTGTTGGTACTTCTGGTTCATCTGCTGGGTGACGCCCTGCATGCTGATCTGGAATGGGATCGACGTGTGCTCGATCGGCGTGCCCTGCGGCCGCGTAATGGCTTGCACGCGGCCGATTCCGGGCACCCGGAAGACCGTCTTGGCGATCTTGTCGATGACCAGGAAGTCCGCGGAGTTGCGCAGGTCGTGATCGCTCTCGATCATCAGCACTTCGGGATTCATCCGCGCCTGGGAGAAGTGCCGATCCGCGGCCGCGTAGCCCTCGTTCGCGGGCAGGTCGGCCGGCAGGTAGTTGCGGTCGTTGTAATTGGTGCGGTACCCGGGCAGGGTCAGCAAGCCGATCAGGGCGATCCCGATCGTCACGACCAGGATCGGCCCGGGCCAGCGAACCACGACCGCGCCGATCTTGCGCCACCCGCGAATGCGTTGCGTCCGCCGGGGTTCGAGCGTCCTGCGGAAACGGGTCGCCACCGAAATGACCGCGGGCCCAAGCGTGAGAGCCGCCGCCACGACCACCACCATGCCGATGGCCAGCGGGATGCCCAGCGTCTGGAAATAGGGCAAGTTGGTGAAATGCAGGCAGAAGGTCGCGCCGGCGATAGTCAGACCCGACCCGAGCACCACGTGAGCGGTGCCCTTGTACATCGTGTAGTACGCGTCCTCGCGTGACTCGCCCACGGCACGGGCTTCCTGATATCGCCCGATCAAGAAGATCGCATAGTCGGTCGCGGCCGCAATCGCCAACGTGACCAACAGGTTGGTGGCGAACGTCGAAAGCCCAATGATCTTGTAATAGCCCAGGAAAGCGACCATTCCTCGCGCGGCCGACAGCTCGAAGACCACCATCACCAGCGTGAGCAACACGGTGACGACCGACCGGTAGACCAAAAGGAGCATCCCGATGATCACCGTGAACGTGGCCGCGGTGATGACCTGCAGGCTGCGGTCGCCGGCGGTGTGCTGATCGGCCGAAAGCGCCGCGGGCCCGGTGACGTACGCCTTCACCCCGTGGGGCGGGGGCAGGCTCTTGACGATGTTCTGGACGGACTCGACCGACTCGTTGGCCAGGGCCTCGCCCTGGTTACCCGCCAGGTACACCTGGACGTAGGCGGCCTTGCCGTCGTTGCTCTGGGCGCCCGCTCCGGTGAGCGGATCGCTCCACATGTCCTGCACGTGCTCAACGTGTTTGGTGTCGGCGTCGAGCTTCTTGACCATCTGGTCGTAGTAGGCGTGGGCGTCGGCGCCGAGGGGATTTTGGCCCTCGAGCACGATCATGACCGAGCTGTTGGACTTGTACTCGTTGAAGATTGCGCCCATGCGCTTGGTCGCGACGACCGACTGCGCGTCGTCGGGAGTCATCTCCACCGAGCGCATCTTCCCCACCTCGTCCAGCTGCGGGACGACGGTGTTGAGCACCGCGATGATCGCGATCCAGCCCAGGATGATGGGCACCGCAAATGTTCGGATCAGCCGCGGAATCTTGTCCCGAATCGGTTCGCCGGCGACGGCGGGGATGGTGTCGGTGCGGGCGTCATCGAAATGTGCGCTCATGCGGATTTCACCAAGCAGAAGGTCAGGGCGTGCACGCCGTTGGTTTGGTTCTCGGCCTTGACTTCGTCGTCGATGGTGATGCGGCAACCGAGGGAATCCCCGTCGCTCTGCGCCGACAGGTTCGGGAATACCGATGGTGCGGTCGTGCTGAGCACCAGCGTCCACGGCAAGGGCGCGCCGTCGACCCGCTTCGGGTCCGCGGACAGGTCCAGGTAGTTGACATTCGCGCTGCTGGCCGAGCCGAATACCTCGTACTTGACGACCTTGGGCTTGAAGGGCTTGGAATCGTCCAGGCGTGGGCTGGTCATGATGCCCGTGTCCTGGGCACCGAAAAAGGACTTGACCCGGGCCACGGCAAAGCCGCCGACCACCAGGACCGCGACGATCAGCAACGGCAACCACGCGTTGCGCACAAGCTTCGATACCTGCACCTAGGTGATCCCCTTCCCGTCAGGCGGCCGCCATCTCGTCAGCGTCAGCGTGGCCGGCGCACTGCCCATGGGCAGGGAAGCGCCACAATTTGCGTTGCGCCGCAATGGTTTTGCCGATCACTTGATGCGTGCGCGCTCGAACGCCCGAAGCGGGTACGGCTGCCCAAGCGCACCGGCAGTCGGCCCTGGTACCGGCGACACCTACTTCATGAAGCGCTTCCGGAGACTGCCTGATGAGCATAGTACATATTGTGCATATCTTGCACGTCATGCAATAAAGGGCCGCGGTGTTTCAGGTCACTTCGTAAAGATGCCGTTGACCAGCGCGGCGGCCCGTTCCACGTAGGGCATCGGCGTGTCGTCGGTGGCGCCGGCTTCTCCGCTGGACCAGCGCTCGATGCCCGAGCGCACGGCCGTCAAGGCCAGCGCGGCGATCAGCGCGGGGATCTCGTCCTCGGGGCGCATGCCCTGGCGACGCGCGACGACGTCGGTCAGGTGGTTCTGGAACCGCTCCAGCTCGGCGAGGAACGCGGCCAACACCGCCGGGGAGGTCTTGGCGAGTTCCAGCATGCCGGCCGCTTGTTCGCGTTTCGGCGGCACGTCGCGCAGGTGGTGCGCGGCCAGCGTGATGAGCTCCGCCAGCACCACCGAGTAGGGGGCGGGTCCCGCCGCGACGAACTCCGCTACCAGCTCCGGGGGTATGTCCGACGGGCCGTATGCGATCGCGGACTCTTTGTTCGGAAAGTAATTGAAGAAGGTGCGCGTCGAGACGCCGGCGTCGGCGCAGATCTCGTCGATGGTCACCTTGTCGAATCCGCGTTCCAGCGCCAGCCGCACCGCGGCGTCGCGGATGTCGGCGCTCGTCTGGCGGCGGCGGCGCTCGCGCAGCCCGACCGGGTTGGACATCCACCCATAGTTGCACGTTCTGCACACTTTGCAGTCAAAAGGCGCCGGATTTGGGCGGCCGGTCCCGTCGGAGGGCGGGTGCGGTGTTCCGCGTCGCGGCGGCCGCCAAGGGCACGTTCCGTTTCGCGGAACCGCGAATGCCCCTGGCGCGCAACATACTTCGTCGCTAGGCGCGGGGCGCGACCAGGGCGTCCCGAAGGTGATCGCACTGGCTGCTGAAAAACTTCACCGAAACCGGGGCCTTGTCCGCAATCTGGTCGAACGCGTGGAACGCGCCTGGGGCGATCTCCTCGTGCACGGGAACCCCCGCCTCGCGCAGGCGTCGCGCGTAGAGGCGGCATTCCTCATAGAAGAGGTCCAACGTGCCGACCCCGATCCACGCCGGCGGTAGACCGGACAGATCGTCGCGACGCGCCGGGGCCGCCTCGGTGGGATCCGCGCCGTTCAGGTACCAATGCCACGCCAGCTGGTTGTCGGTCTCGGTCCACATGATGCGTTTGGCGCCGCCGTGTTTGGTGCCGGTGCGATCGTCGAGCATGGGATACACCAGCATCTGAAAGATCGGGCGGACGTCTCCGTGGTCATGGGCCCGTTGCGCGATCGCCGCCGCGAAATGCCCACCGGCGCTTGCGCCGCCCACCGCGATTCGGTCCGGGTCGACCCAGGGTTGACGCGCGAGCCACAGCAGCGCCGCGTAGCAATCTTCCACCGGAATCGGATAGGGATGCTCGGGGGCCAGGCGGTGTTCCACCGCCGCGATCGCGACACCGGTCATCCGCGACAGCTTGCGAAGGTATTTGTCGTCCTGGGCGGCGTGGCCCATGATCGTGCCGCCGCCGTGAACCCACAACAGTGCGGGTGCCCGCTCGGGAAGACCGGCCGGGCGGTGCAGGCGAACGGTGACGTGCTCGTCGACCGCCGCCACCGGCACATCGCGCAGCCGCCCGGTGCTACTGAAGACGTTCATGATCGCGCGCTGAACCTTGAGACCCCGATGCAGGGCGTATCCGCGGGGCAGGAACCGGGCGACCTTGCGCAGGCCCGGGTTCACCGCCTGCCGGGCGGTGAAGGCGTTGTCGGCCGACCAATTTGCCATCCAGCCCTCTATCCTTCGGCCCCCGCGGACACGCCGACCATACCGGACCGGCAATCTGCGCCGGCGCGACTTCCCGGCCTGACCAGCGCCGCTCGGGCGCGGCTGATTGGCCTGGCGGGGGACAGGGTATCCAGGGTCGTGGCTTCGACCCTTACCAAAATCATCAGCGTCCTGGATCCACGCACCGGCGACACCGTCACGCAGGTGCCGATCACCGAGCCGGCCGACTGCGACGAAGCGGTCGGGCGCGCCGCTGCCGCCGCCGAGGCGTGGGCGCGCACGTCGCCGGCCGAACGGGCTGCCGCCGTCGCGGCTGCCGCCGACGACGTCCGCGCCGCGGCCGACGAACTCGCCGAACTGAACGAGCGGGAAACCGGCAAGCTGCGCGACGACGCCCGCGCCGGCGTGGACGCCGGGATCGACACGCTCCTGCAATACGCCCAACTGGGGCCCCTGCACCGCGGGCACGCCCTGCAGGGCGGCTGGTCGGCCACCGATCTCATGGTTCCCCAGCCGCGCGGCGTGGTCGCGGTCATCACCTCGTGGAACGATCCCGTCGCCGTGGCGGCCGGGCTGCTCGGCGCGGCCCTCGTCACCGGAAACACGGTCGTGCACAAGCCAAGTGAGCGCTGCCCGCAAACGGGGCGCCGGTTCGCCGAACTGCTGGCGGCTCGACTGCCCACAGGCGTGCTCGAGATCGTGGACGGCGACGGAACCGTCGGGGAACGGCTGGCGGGCGCGGAGCAGGTCGATGTCGTCGCCCATGTCGGCAGCAGTGCGACCGGCCGGGAGATCGCCCGGGCCTGCGCCGAACGCGGCGCCAAGGCGCTGCTGGAAAGCGGCGGCAACGACGCGTTGATCGTCGACGCCGACGTCGACCCGACGTGGGCGGCCGCCCAGACGGCGCTCGGCGCCTTCGCCAACGCCGGACAGATCTGCGTGTCGGTGGAACGCGTCTACGTCGTGCGATCGATTGCCGACGCGTTCCTCAACGCGTTGATCGACGAGGCGATCTCGTGGGCCGATCGGATCGGGCCGCTGGTCGACGAGCGTCATCGTGAACACGTGCACGCGCATGTTGAGGACGCCACCGGCAGCGGGGCCCACGTGCTCGTCGGCGGCGAGCCGCGACCCGGGCCTGGCTCGTTCTATCCGCCCACCGTGTTGACCGATTGCACACCCGACATGCTCGTCATGCGCGAGGAAACGTTCGGTCCCATCGCGCCCGTGCGGGTGGTGCCCGACTTCGCCACCGCGTTGACGGAGGCGGCGCACGACCGCTACGGACTTGCCGCCAACGTGCTGACGGGCAGCATGGCGCATGCCCAGGAGGCATGGCGCAGCCTTCCGGTGGGCACCGTCAAGATCAACGCCGTCTTCGGCGGCGCCCCGGGCGGGGCCTCCGAGCCCCGCCGCGCCAGTGGGACGGGATTCGGCTTCGGACCCGAACTGCTCGACGAGCTGACCGCGGTCAAGGTGGTGCACTGGTCGCCACCCGGGGGCTGACGGTCGGGCGCGGCCCCACCATAACGTCACAGTGACGAATTGCGTTGGGGCGGCGCCTCATTCGTGCGACAGGGGTGTGCGCGTCTTCGGTCGAGATTGCTGCTCGGGGACAGCCGGCCGTGGCCCTATGGGGCGGGTGGTCAATCCCGACGGCGGGAAATTCTGCAGCCGAGAAACCATGCGGAACCGGAAGGCGCAACGCTGAGACCCGTTCGGTATTGGCTGATGTGCCATGACGATTGGTGGCATGCGAAGGGGCGTGCCAGGCATCAAATCGTCACCGTGACGTATTGATGCCGCCGAGTCCATCGACAGCGGGTGAGTCCCGGGGTGGCACTGCCGGCCCTTCGGGCGCACAGCGCGCATCCCGGCGCCGAGGTATCGGCGGTCGATGCGTGTGCGTTCGCGCGCCCCGCGGCGCACGACCGAAAGACCATCCAGGGCCGACCGGAGTGGAGAGCTCTGAGCGGCTGCGCACGAGACGACGGCCGCTGCCAGGCTTTTCGGGTGGGCGGCGCCGAACGGCCCGGTTGCCGGTGTGCCGATAAGCGACATTATGTCAAGTTGAGCTACCGCGTACTGCCCTGCCACTCAACGGTTCTCGCTTATCGAACGAGGCCCATCATTCCTCGGCGGATGTGGTGGTCATCGCGCACACTAGGACTCGCAATGAATCCGGTTGCCGAATTCGACTTCATCATCGTGGGGGCAGGCAGCGCAGGCTGCCTGCTCGCGAATCGGCTCAGCGCCAACCCCGATCGCCGTGTGCTTCTGATTGAGGCCGGCGGCAAGGATGACTGGTTCTGGATCAAGGTGCCGGTGGGCTATCTGTACACGATCGCCAACCCCCGAACCGACTGGTGCTTCACCACCGAACCCGACCCCGGTTTGGCCGGCCGCAGCATTCACTACGCGCGCGGCCGGGTGATCGGCGGCTGCTCGTCGATCAACGCCATGATCCACATGCGCGGACAGGCCAGCGACTACGCGCTGTGGGCGGAGGCCACCGGCGACGAACGCTGGCTGTGGGGTGGGACGGACAGTCCCGGCGAGACACTGGCGATCTACAAAGAGTTGGAGAACTACTACGGCGGAGCCGACGACTGGCACGGCGCCGGTGGTGAGATCCGCGTCGAGCTACCGCGCGTGCGCTGGAAGATCCTGGACGCCTGGCAGGCCGCCGCCGCCCAGGTGGGCATCTCCCCGATCGATGAATTCAACCAGGGCGACAACGCCGGCTGCGCCTACTTTCATGTCAACCAACGGCGCGGCCGGCGCTGGTCGATGGCCGATGCCTTCTTGCATCCCATCGCCCACCGGCCGAATCTCACCGTCTACACGTACACTCAGGCGTTGCGGCTTTTGATGGATGACCACGTCCACGAGGCTCAGCGCCGGGGCGCCTGGACCACGGCCCGGCGCCGCATTGCCGGTGTGCGCCTGCGCAAAGGCGGCCAAATCGTCGACATCCGGGCGCGCCAGGAGGTGATCCTGAGCGCTGGAGCGATTGGGTCGCCGCATCTGATGCAGGTCTCGGGTCTCGGCCCAGCCGGCCTGCTCGCGCAGCATCAAGTGCCGGTGGCCGTCGATCTGCCAGGAGTGGGCGAAAACCTCCAGGATCACTTACAGATTCGAACGATCTACCGGGTCCGGGGCGCGCCGACCGTCAACACCCTGTACCGGAACTGGATCACCCGTGCGGGCATGGGACTTCAGTACCTGCTGTTGCGATCGGGGCCCATGACGATGCCGCCTTCCACCCTGGGGGCTTTTGCCAAGAGCGACCCCGCGCTGGGAAGTGCCGATCTGGAGTGGCATGTGCAGCCCTTGTCGTTGCCGAAGTTCGGCGAACCCCTGCACCCCTTCGGCGCGATCACTCCCTCGGTCTGCAATCTGCGACCCACCTCGCGAGGCCATGTGCGCATGGCCAGTGCAGATCCCCTCACCTACCCGAAAATCTTCTGCAACTACCTGTCGACTGACGCCGATCGTCAAATCGCCGTGCGGGGCCTTCGGATGACCCGGCAGATCATGGCGGCGCCGGCCCTCGCCCGCTACCGCCCGCAGGAGTTGCTTCCTGGGCCGCAGGTGGTGAGCGATGAAGCGCTGCAGAAGGCGGCCGGCGAACTCGGTACGACTATTTTCCACCCGGTGGGCACCTGCGCGATGGGAGCCTTTGACGCTCGCGGGCGGCCGCATTCGGCCGCCACGGTGCTCGACACGGACTGCCGCGTGTACGGCGTCGCCGGCCTTCGGGTGGTCGATGCCTCGGCCATACCCACGATCATCTCCGGCAACACCAACGCGCCGGTCATGCTCATCGCAGAGCGCGCTGCGCGGGCGATTGTGGGATGAGTCGGCCAGCCGGTGGAGTCTTGATGCGAGCCATCCAAGTGGCGATGTGCGGTAGCGGCGAGGGCGCCGCATTTCGAGCTAGAGCCCGGATGGGACGACCTTGTCGTTTACCGTCACCGCGACCTGGCCGGTCGCCGGGTTGTACTCGATCTTGCCGTGCTCGAAGGTCGACACCTGCAGGTCGCCGATGGCGTTCACGTCACTGGTGGGCAAGCCCAGCGGCCCTGCCGAACCGTTGGTGCCGGTGACCGCGGGCGTGCCGTCCGGGCCGCGTGGGACATTCCAGGCCTCCCGGATCTTGCCCACGATGATGTACGCCGGTGTGCCGGCCGCGCCGTTCCTGGCGGTGATCGCGCCGCCCTGGAATTGCTGGAACACCACGCCGCTGTCCCGCGTCCCCGCGTTGCGGTCACCCGTCAGCGGCTTGCCGAGTGCCTTCTTCTGATCCTCCGTTGCCGACGAGTACTTGACCGCGATCGGGCCGGTCAGAGTCACCTCGACGTCGCGCTCCCCTATGAGCTTCACCTCGGTGGGCGGCGCCGGGGCTTTTGACGTGGACGTGGCGCTCACCCCGACCTGAGACGGCGCCGACGCGTCGACGCTATTGCCATTGCTGCAGCCCGCAGCGATCAGCGCGACGGCGGCCAGGCCGACGATTGCCGTGTGGCGGTTTGCGAGCGTTCTCATTGGCTTCCTCTCGCGTTTTGCTGTGGCGGGTCAAGTTGCGGCTGACCTTTCGCCCGGACGGGACTTCAAACCGAATCACTTGATGCGCAGGCGATCGCCCGAACGAACTTACAACGCGGTCTTAGACGGCAAGCCAGAGCACCGAGTAAAGATCCACCGGTGCGCCACGACATCCAGCGGCAAGTGCCCCGGCGTCAGCGCTCGATCACTGTCAACGAGCCATGGTTGAGGTCGCTGCTGACGTAGGCGAAGTGCGTGACTGGGTCGACGGCGATGGCGAGTGGATTGTTTCCGACCGCAAGGATTCCGGTGACGATGCGTTTGGTGGTGTCGACCACCGACACCGACCCGCCGCTGTAGTTGGCCACGTAAGCGGTGTTCGTCGGCGGGTCCACTGCGACCCCCGCGGGGCGTTGCCCGACAGGCACACTAGCGGTGACGCCGAGGCTGATGGTGTCGACGAACGACACCGATGCATCGTCGCCGCTGGCGATATAGGCCGTGTGCGACGCGGTGTCGATGGCGATCCCGGCCGGGTGGACGCGAAGCGCGACGGAACCGACGACAGTTCGGTTCGTGGTATCGATGACGGTCACTGTTGGATCGGCAGTGGTGACAAACAAGCGGTGCGCGTCTCGATCGATGGCTACGCGGCTTGGGCCTTTTCCGGTGGGCACCGTCCCTGTCACGGAATGCGTCGTCACGTCGATCACCGATACCGATGCGCTATCACCGTTGGTGACATAGGCGATCCGGGCATCCGGGTCGACCACTACCCCGCCCGGATGGCTGCCGACACCGATTCTGGCGACGACCGTGCCATTGGTGGTGTCGATGACCGACACCGAGGAGTCGTCGTAGTTGGTGACGTAGACGGTCCGGGTCGATGGATCCACGGCAACACCCACCGGGTGGCGTCCTACCGCGATGGTGGCCGTGACCGTACGGCTGCCGGTATCGACCAGCGACACGGAGTTGGAGCCGGTGTTCGCGACGTAGGCGGTGTGGCCGGCCGAGTCGACCGCGACACCGAAGGCCCCATTGCCTACCCGTACGGAGGTGGCGATCCTAGGTGGACCGCTTGGCACGGCGGTGACTCCCGAAGTGGGCGTGCCTCCCCCGCTGGGCGCCGACGGCGGCGGGGCGGCCGTCGCCGGTCGCGTCGCCTGCGTAGATCCAGCCGTTGAGGTGTGTGCGCGCATCAGGTATAGGCTCGCGCCGCCCAACACCAGGACCCCGCCGATCACCGCGGCGGCAATCGCCCAAGATCGCCTGGCGCGCTTACGATTCCCGGCCACCTGCTTCTGCGCCTGCTGCGTTGGCTCACTCGGCCATGAGGCCACTCGAGTGGGGGCAGTGACGTTGTCCGACGGTACATTTGGGGCCGCCCGCGCATGCAGTGGCACCGTGATCGCGTCGCGCGCGGCGCGTGCCATATCCACAGAGGTGGCGTAGCGCTGGGCCGGGTCTTTGGCCATGCCGGTGGCGATCACCGCATCGAATGCCGGGGGCGCACCGGAGTCAGAAGGGCGTGGCGGCGGCGCCGACAGATGCCCCGCCAGTTGTTGCTCGATGCTGTCACCCGGAAATGGGGCGCCTCCCGTCAAGCACTCGTAGAGCACGCAGGCCAGCGCGTAGATGTCCGAGCGTGCATCGGCCTCACCGACTTTGAAGCGCTCCGGTGCCATGTAGCGCAGCGTGCCGACCACCGCGTCGGTGCCGGTCAGACCGGTCTCGCCGAGGACACGTGCGATCCCGAAATCGATCAGATACGCAAAGTCATTCTCATCGAGCAAGATGTTGGAGGGCTTGATATCCCGATGCACCAATCCGATCTTGTGCGCGGCGTATACGGCGTGTGCCACCTGCTCGACGATATGCACCGCGCGTGAGGGAGGCATTGAACCGGAGGAGGCCAGCACGGTTGCCAGGTCGCGCCCTTCGATCAGGCGCATGTCGACGAATAGCCGCCCGTCGATCTCGCCGTAGGTGTGAATTGGCACCACGTGAGGGTTGTTCAACCGTGCCGCTGAATGGGCCTCGCGGCGGAATCGCTGTTGAAACGTCTTGTCCGCAGCAAAATGCGCCGGGAGAACTTTCAACGCGACTATCCGATCGGTGACGGTGTCATAGGCTCGCCAGACCTCGCCCATGCCACCTCGGCCGAGCAAGTTGATTAATCGATACCGGCCGAACGGGGTCCCTTCCATGGAAACCTCCCGATGGCAGCAATCAGCAACACCATAGTCCACAACTGACGCGGTTTGGGGAAACTCCCGCAACGGCCGGCTGGCAGCTAAGAGCGGAGGCGCGAGTGGACGACGCTCAAGAGATCTTCTTCGCGATTTGGTGGGCGATCTGAGCACCCCGGTCGCCCACATCCTCGGCGCACGCGCTCACATCGATGACGATGTTGTTGGAGGCCGTCAACGCCCGTTGGCACGCCCAAAGTCCCCCGCCGTCTTCTTGCACTCGCGTTATCGTCAAAACGCTGTCCTCCACGCGGGCCTTACTGAGCGTCCAATAGTGGGGTGCGGGGTCGCCCGGGTCATGGAGATCGACACGCCGGTTGTCGCAATTCGCCCAGGCCGCTACCTGGCCGGAGTAGAAGTCATTTGCGGCTAAAGCCCCCGGGAACGCCACCACCGCCTGGTAGGCAATGTGATCCGCGCTATCGCGACGGTCCTTCAGTTGCTGTACGCGCACGGCCGTCCAGCCGCTGCCTTGGTAGGAGTAATCCTGTGCCTCGGCCCAGACCAAACATCCATCGGCGAGGGGCCGATTGGTGTACATGGTGTCGCCCGATTCGGCCACCTCCATGTGGGCGGCCATGATGGAGCCGATTTCGGTTGGGCTGAGCAGCAATCCAGACAGCGCACTGGTTGGAAGCGGTTGAGGCGCATGGCCCATCGTCGGAGCGGCTACCACTTTTCCGTCGACGTTCACCGTGCACCCGGCTGCCAGAGCGGACAGCGCCAGAACCGCGAGCGCATACCTGCCTGCCGGCCCGCTCGCTCCCCTGGTTCCTCGCATCGGTCCTGTTAGCCGCCTAACTGTTGAATCGTCACCAAATGCGAAGCCGCTTCTAGCGCTTGGCGACCACTACCCAAACGCTCGGACGCCGCCGTACCGCTACTAGCCCATGGTCAAGATGGCGACCGCGGCTACGCCGATCACCGCCATGAGAGCTACGAAGATCACGGTTATCGCCGCGCGGACGACCTCTTCTTCCGTGGGTCGCCACCGCGGTCTCAGTTCGTCGAGAACGGTTTCCCCTTGCCAGGCAGTAGCGTTGACTCTCGCTACCGCCCACGCGACATCGTCGTGTGTGTGGGAAATGTATTTCTCGATTGGCTCGTGCGCGGCAATTGCGGTTGTCATATCAGCCCCCCAAGCTTGCGGACGCCGATCGGCGTTGAGCGGAAAAGCTTTCAGACTTTTCCTAAATCCAATGATACGAGTGCGAAAATCACGATTGCGGTAACGATCCTTAACGGTCGCAGCACGGACTCGTGCTCGGCTGACGGCGCCCTTGCCTCGCTCTGCCGGCGCAATGGGGTGCTTCAACCTGAAGACGGCGCCATCGAAGGCTGGATCAAACAGGTTTGTCCACTCTAAACCGAACCAACCGGGTCGTGGCGCGCTCGGCGTCATCGAATATCGTCCCTTCGGTAGAGGCCACGTTCAGCGCATGCTCGTAGGCGTACCCACCACTGGCGACGGAGCCCAGATCGTCCTTGGCGCAACGCAAGACACCCGCTAGCTCGCCGGCATCAATTTGTTGAAAGCCCGCAGGAAAAAACTGGTGATATGCGGTTGACTTCTACTCGAGCGCGGGGTGCGCCCATGACTGCGAGAGGACGACCATGCCTACCATCACCACGCCGGACGGTGTCGAGATCTTCTACAAGGATTGGGGCTCTGGCCAGCCGATCGTTTTCAGTCATGGCTGGCCGCTGACGGCCGACGACTGGGACGCGCAGATGATGTTCCTTCTGCACGAGGGCTATCGGGTGATCGCTCACGACCGGCGCGGGCATGGCCGATCCGAGCAGACTGGGACCGGCAATGACATCGACCACTGGGTGGCCGACCTGGCCGCGTTGACCGAACAGCTCGACCTGCGCGAGGCCGTCCATGTCGGGCACTCCACCGGCGGCGCCGAGGTGGCCCGCTACGTGGCGCGCCACCAGGAGCGGGTCGCCAAGGCGATACTGGTGTCCTCCCCGACCCCGAACATGGCGCAGGCCGAGGACAATCCGGGCGGGCAACCCCAGGAGTGGTTCGACGCGGTGCGGGCGGGTGTCTTGGGAAATCGATCGGAGTTCTACCGCGCGGTGCCCGAGGGTCCGTTCTACGGATTCAACCGACCGGGGGTGGAACCCTCCGAGGCGGTCATCGCGAACTGGTGGCGACAGGGCATGTCCGGCAGCGCCCACGCGCACTATGAGACCGTGTCTTCCTGGCTCCACGACTACTCCGAGGATCTGCGCGCGATCACCGTTCCCGTCCTGGTGATGCACGGCGACGACGATCAGATCGTGCCGTTTGCGAGCTCGGTTCCCCGGGCGGTCAACCTACTGCAGAACGGCGCCTTGAAAACCTATGCCGGCTACCCGCACGGGATGCTGACCACGCACGCGGATGTCCTCAACCCGGACCTGCTCGCGTTCATCGCGTCCTGACCGGCGACGTCAAACGACGTGGCGGCCAGGGCTACTGCCCCAAGTTGGGATCGGTAGTGGCAAGCGCGTTGTCCACTTCAAGTCGAAAGCGGCCCGCAGTGGGGCGCCACCCGACAGAATTGGACGATCATGATGCGACGAATCGTGCGGTTGGCGACCACCGCCTTGGTTGCCGGCGGTTTGGGTGTCGCGGGTCTCGGGCTCGCCGCCGGAACCGCCAACGCCGATGGCGGCCCGCACCGCTGGTGCCCCGGAGAGCCACTGCCCCCGACCGGCAACCACGTCACCAATCCGGTCATTTGGGACAACAACATCTGCCACACGTACTACTACGTGTACTTCGGGCAGGGCAACGTCGCCCAGAACATTTGGGACGGCGACAACCCGCCGCCTCCCCCGCCCCCGCCGCCGCCGGGGCTCATCAACAAGGACAACTGCCAACAGATACTGGGCATTTTCTGCCCCCATGCGTGACGGAGGCCGCGGCTGACCGACGCGCGCTTCCGCATGGCCCCCATGACGACATCGCCCGAATCGCTCATATATCAACGGATTCGGGGGCGATCGCCCTATGATTGCTGCCGTGACTACCACGGCGCAATCGCCGGTTCCGGCCGCCGGAACATCTGATTCCCTTGAAGGCGCTCCGCCGTGGACGCCGCTCCAGAAAATAGGTTTCCGGCTGCTTTTCACCATTGGTCTAGGGATGCTTTTCGGCGTTGTCGGCGGAAGCGTCGTGAAAGACAGCGTCGGCCGGCACCCGCTCGAATCGATGGTCTGGCTAATCGCGCAGGTCGGCAGCTACCTGACGCGAGGTCGTGGTGTTGAGATCGCCAAGTCGGCGGGCTCGGACGTGTTGTGGTTGTGGTGTTTACATCTCGGTTGGCTGGTGCTGGCCGTGCTGGTCACCGCGGCGTGGACAGTCATGGATCGGGGGCGTTCCGACTACCGACGCCTGGCCGCGTCGTTGATCGTGTTCGCGCGGTTCGGGCTGGCCGCGGTGATGATCATCTACGGCCTGGGCAAGGTGATTCCCGTCCAGATGGGGTTCATGACGCTTCCCCATCACCAGTTGCAGCTGACGGGCGACACCAGCCTGTTCGCGACGTTGTGGGGCTTCATGGGCGCCTCCCCGGCGTACTCGGTGGTTAGCGGGTTGGTTGAGCTGGTGTCGGGACTGCTGCTGCTGTGGAACCGTACGCAGCTGCTCGGTGCGCTCGGATCGGCGATGGCCATGGCGCAGGTGCTATTGCTCAACGTGACCTACGATGTGCCGGTCAAGCTGGCCGTTGGCGAATTGTTTTTGATAGCAATCGGTATCGCGTCGCCGTACTGGCCGAATTTGGCTCGCGTGGCGTTCAATCGCGGGGAGACTCGCCCCGTTCAGCACTGGTTGCCACTTGGTGCGGATAAGCGCTGGCTGCGACTAACCGGCGTGGTTGCGAAGTTCGGTATCGCTGGGGCGTTGCTGGTGTTCAGCGCAATGTGGGACGCCATGTTGTTCAGCGTGTACAACACCCCCACCTCGACACTCGACGGCGTTTGGCGCGCAACGTCGTTCACCGTCGACGGGCGCGAGGCGACGCTCAACCAGACGAACCCGCAACCCTGGACGAACGTCGCGATCGCCGACCGCAACAAGGTGCCGCAATTCGGCGTGGTCAAGTTTGTCAGCCAGGCGCCGGCGGGCTACACCACCATCTGGCAGCTCGAGGTCGACGGGGATCGGCTCAAATTGCGCAAGCGCGAATCGGATTCGGCCGAGGTCGTGCTGCACGCGACCCAACCCGACAAGGACCATCTGGTGCTGACGGGCCAGTTGGACGGCAGGCAGATCACGGGCACGTTCGAACGCCGGTTCATGGAACGCGGCGGGTTCGTCTTCCGGCTCGTCAGCCCGGTCATCCCGGTGGGTTCGCTGCAGTAAGTCCCTCAACCGCCAACGCGTGGCCGGCGTGATTCCCCGCGGATGTCAAGCAGTCTCTGCAAGCGCGCGATCGAATGCGGCTTGATTCTTCTTCATTCGACGCACGACCGGCGACCAACCCATCAGCGTGATCATCACCGAGTTGAAGATATTGAAGGGAAACTGCATCGGTCTCACGATGTCGAGGAACAGCACAACACGCGTTTCCTCGGTGTTGTTCCACACCTCGTGTTCGTAGGTGTCATCGAACATCAGCGCCACGCCCTCCTGAAAAGAGGCGGTCTCGTCGCCGACGCGGATTGCACATTCGCCATCCCGAGGTACCACGAGCGGCAGGTGATAGCGCATGACGCCCTGGTAGGGACCGCGGTGCGGAGGAATCTTCTTCCCGGGGGACAGAATGGAGAAGAAGGCGGTTTTCATGCCCGGTATGTCGTGCAGCAAGCGTGCGGTGTCCGGACATTCTTCGCATTGCTTATCAAAACGCCGGCCGTAAATGTAGAAGAAGTAGCTGAGCCATTTGTCGTCGTTCGATATTGCCGCTATCGTCTCGACGATTTCTTGATGGTTCGGAATCGTCTCCGGAACCGATAGCAGGGCCTTGAGTTCGGCCTGCACCTTGCTCAGCTCGGAAGTGACATGCTGGTGCCATTCGAACTGGGTGGGATCGATGAACGGCGTCGTCTCGACCAGTGAGAATCTCCGCGGAACCATCAAGTTGACCACCTTCAACCCGGGCGCGATAGTCAGAAACAAGAGGTATCGCAACGCCACCACCGCTCTACTGACACCACGATTCGGGGGGCGTGCATCCCATCCATCGGGCGCTATATCGCCGCTAATTTCGGGTGCATCGATGGTCGCCATAGAGGTGGTCTCCGATCCCTGTTTTTTGGTTTTAGTTTGTGATGATGTCGTCGTGAGAAGTGCCTAGCACTCTAGGACGAAGTCCATTGGTGGACCGCCCTCCCCGCAGGGGCGGATCGGCCCCGATGAAACGCATCAGATAAGGTATACAATATGTATTTATTGTGCAACAATGCGATCATATTGTGGCACGGCTTCGGCCCTGTGTCTATGGTTGGAGCAATGTTTCGCGAAGTGGTGCCTGCCGGTCCGCCCGCGCGGGGCGAGCAGTCCAGCGTGGACCGCATTCGCGACGTTGCGCTCAAGACTTTCGCCGTGCACGGCACGGAAGCGACCTCGCTACGGATGATCGCCGAATCTGCCGGCGTGTCAATTGGATTGGTTCAACATCACTTCAAGACGAAGGGCAACCTCATCACGGCGGTGGACGAGTACGTGATGGCGGTGCTGGGCCAGTCGTTGGCGGGCCCTTTGCCGGGGGCCCCGACGGACCCGGTCTCGGCGGTCGCACACCGGGTGACCGACCTAGTCTCCAACCACGCGCCCGTCATCGACTACATGTGTCGCGCTGTGGTCGACTGCACGCCGATGGGCGTGCGGATCTTTGACGGCCTGGTCGACATCGGTCGGGGACATTGGGATCAGCTCGCAGAACAAGGATTGGTGCGGCCCGGCCTCGATCCCGATTGGGTAGCGCTCAACCCGATGGTGTTGGTGTTGGGCATCTTTATCGTTCGTTCGCATCTGGACCGGCACCTCCCCGATCCCTTCACCAGTCCGGCGCAGCTGGACAGGTGGCAAAAGGCGACCGACGCCCTGATCCGAAGCGGCCAGATAATCGCACCTGAGCCCAAGACGGATGGTGGCTGACGATCCGCGGTGGTTGCGTAGCAACAATCCCGCTTCCCTAGCGCCCCCCGTCCTGTTCTCGGCCGAGTGTCGGGATGCATGAAGGCGAAGCATCCCGTCCGGTCATCGCCGTCATCAGCGCCCGCTGAAAGGTACGTCCCGGCAACTTCTCCGGAACGGCGGCCTCGACGATCAAAGGCGCCGCCGATGTGACCGCCGAGACGCTCGTCGTCCAGGCCGGGGGCGCCGACAATGGGCCGAGCGGGACAGCCTCGCCCACCCCTGCGGACGGCGCACCGACGGCGCACGAGGGATGGAACGGCCACACCGCCCGGTACTCAGCGCTCGCCATGTGCCCGGCCCGCCACTAATCGCCTGCCGCCGAGGGGATTTGAGCCCATTCCAACAGCCCATCCACATCGAGCTGAGGCTGAATTCCCGCGGTGCCCGCCAGGCCGGGTGTCAGCCCGCCTAGCGCCGAAGCCCCCAATGCGCCGGATGAGCTGGGCGTAGCTGCCGCGACAGTGATGCTGCCGAAGACGTTGGTGATGGATGCGCCGGCGGGGCCGACGATGGCGGTGGCGGTATTGCCGAAGGTCTGGATGGCGACCTGTTCGCCGCCGACGACGGGGAGTGTGGCGGTGCCGTTGACGAGGGTGACCAGGACCTCCTGGAACGATCCTGGTGTGAGCACAAGGGGGGTCGAGCCGGCAGTGACGTCAACTCCCCCGGGGATCAAAACACCGCCCTCCGAACAGTCGATGAGGGTGTGAATTGTGCTGCCGGAGTTGACGATGACGGTTCCGAAACTGATGAGGTTGGTCCCGGGACCCGCAATCGTGATCGAGCCGCTGTTGACGTACATCCCCGTGCCGGTACCGATGGTGATGGTGCTACCCGGTGCGGCGGTCACCGTCTGGCCCGGAGCGACCGGCCCGGCGGCGTCGACGGTGGTGGAGCCCAGGGCGTGCATCGTGGCATTGGTGGAGGCCAACTGCTGCGTGGCGCTGGTCGCGTTCTGACCGGCGGCCTGCGCCACCGTCTGGGCCTGAGCACCCTGGCCTACCGGGTTGGTGGTCCGCGGCGGCTCGTCGAACGGGGCCAATGTGCTGGCGGTCTGACACGCGGCGGCATATTCATACATCGCCGTCGCATCTTGAATCCACATCTGCATGTACTGAGCCTCGGTCGCGGCGATCGCCGGGGCGTTTTGTCCGAAGAAATTGGTTGCGATCAGCGCCAACAGCTGCGCCCGGTTGGCCGCGATCACCGGCGGGGGCACCGTCATCGCGAACGCGGCCTCGTAAGCCGCCGCCGCCGCGTATGCCTGGCCACTGGTCTGCGCCGCCTGCGCGGCGGCGGCAGCCAACCACCCCACATACGGGGTGGCCGCGGCCGACATCAGTAGCGAAGAGGGCCCCGACCACGCCTGCCCGGTCAGCCCCGCTAGCTCCGTTGCGTAGCCGCTGGCGGTGGACTCCAGCTGAACCGCCAGCGACTCCCAGCCCGCCGCCGCCGCGAGCATCGGCCCGGAACCCGGGCCGGCATACATCAATCCGGAGTTGACCTCCGGGGGTAGCGACGCAAAGTCCATGTCGGCAGCCCCTTTCGCGAACGGCGATCACTATTTCAACATTCATTGAATAACTTTTCAATGGCGATAGAATAGCGCCTGCCGCGGTGCTGCAACAGCGCCAGCCGCGGTGCGTGTCGCGGGGTTGCTGGAGAAACGCAGAGCGGGACAGCCTTTTCTATAGGGGTTGAAATGCTATCGTTCGCAGGTGTCGTCACCTGGGACAACGAAGCGGCGCGGTAGACGTCAGGGTCGACCGGTGTCGCGCGACGCGGTTCTGCGCGCGGCAAAGCGGCAGTTCGCCAAGCATGGCTATGACAAGACGACGCTGCGGGCGATTGCCGACGATGCGCGAGTCGATCCATCGATGGTCCTCTACCTCTTCGGCTCCAAGGCGGCGTTGTTTCGCGAGTCGATGAAGTTGGTGCTGCCGTCGGACCTGCTGACGGCCGAGATCGCCGAGACGGACGCCGATTTGGGCTGCCGCGTCGTCCGGGCCTACCTTGGTCTCTGGGAGCAGCCCGATACGTCCGCGAGCATGGCCTCGATGGTGCAGTCGGCAACGTCCAACCGCGATGCCAACGATGCGTTTCGCGGTTTCCTGCACGATTACCTGTTCACCGCGGTGTCCGGCGCGTTGGGCGGTGGCGACGAAGCGCGACTGCGCGCGATGCTGGCCGCGACCAGCCTCGTCGGCACCGCGATGCTGCGATACATCATGCGGGTGCCGCCCCTGTCGTCGCTCGGCGTCGACGAGGTGGTCGGCCTCGTCGGGCCGACGGTGCATCGGTTCCTGACCGCACCCGCCGAGGAGCTGGGGCTGAACGCGGCATCGCAAACCCCAAGGCGGCGCCGAAATGTGCGGTGACGACGCCGATCTCGAAGCGGCCGCCGCTACACCGCCGTCGCCTCGAGGATGCTGAGCGGCGACACGGTCTCGACGACGCGGTTCAACCGGAAACCGGCCTTGCCGACCAGTCGGCGATATTCGTCCGCGGTACGTTCGCGCGCGCCGGCGACGACCAACATCTCGATGTCCACCCACTTGCCGTGGAAGTCCCGGTCGTGGTCGGGAATGACGAACTCGCAGAGCAACAGTCGCGCGCCGTCGCGGGCCGCGCTGCGGACGTTCTTCAGGATGCGAACCGCGTCGTCCTCGGGCCAGTCGTGGATCACGTTCTTGAGCACATACGCGTCGCCGCCCTTCGGCGCGAAATCGAAGAACGAACCCTCTTCAATGCGGACGCGGTCGTCGACACCGTACTTCCGCAACAGCTCCGGCGCGCCCGCCACGACCTCCGGAAGATCGAACAGCACGCCGCGCGACTTCGGGGCCGTCTCGAGGATCGCCGCCAACAGCCGACCGTGGCCGCCCCCGACATCGACGATCGTGTCGAACGTGTTGAAGTCGTAGGCCGCGGTGAGGGGCACGTTCGCGAACTCGGACACATTGGTCATGGCGGAGTTGAAGATTCCACCGAGTTCGGCTTCCCCGGCCAGGTACTCGAAAGCCGGTTTGCCGCGAAGCTCGGGGACCACCGCTTTGCCGGTCCGGATCGCGTCGGTCAGGTGGCTCCAATGCTCCCGATGCTGAGGTGAACCGACCCAGCGGGCCATCCCGGCCATCGAAACCGGCGCATCGGTGCGCAGCGTTTCCGCAAGCGGGGTAAGCGCATAACGCCCGTCGCTGAGCTGGCGGAAAATGCCGACGCCGATCAGCGCCCGCAAGAGCCGCCCCAGCGCATCGGCGTTGGCGCCGACCCGGCTTGCCAACTGCTCGCCGGATAGGGGTCCATCGGCCAGGGCGTCCGCCACGCCGAGATCCGCTGCGGACGCGATCGCCTGGGCGACCCACGCATTCAGGATGAATTCCATCATCACCGCCGGAGGCGGCGCGGAGCGCTGGCGCAGCCGCGATAGGTAGTGGCGGGCTTGCTCGACGGCTCGCGCGACCTTGACAGGCGGGACCTTAGACGTCACGTCACTACCCCTTCTCGTTGATATCGCCGCAGAGTGCGTACACGCCAACTCGCCAAAGGTACTCGTTCACGCGAGCGCTCGAACGCCCCGCGTGTGACTATGCCCGCGAATCGAGAAAATTTCAATAATCATTGAAATAGTGGCCCCGTTCCCCCTATATTCCTGTTTGGGGGGCCGGAAGAACGGAGCGGCCATGTCACGTCTAACCGCAAAGATCGTCGTCGCGGCGATCCTCGCCCTTACCGCCGTAACAGCTTCGGGCTGCCTTCCCTCGGCCAGTGTTGGACCACCCGTAGGGGTCGCAGCCGGGTAGCGCGCCAGGTCCGACCGCGCGTCTCGTTGCGAATCGGCAACGGCGACTTGGTCATTGCTTCGGCAGGATCATTACCTCGGCCGGGATGTCCCGCAGGCTGTTCATGAACAAGTCGAGCTCGTCCGGGCCGAGGTTCTCCCCCGACAGGACGAGGTCGATCTTGGGTTTGTCCCCAGCGGTACTGACCCTGACGTCTTCCACCGGGCGGAAAGCCTCCGCGAGCGCGACAACTTTGTTGATCGCGTCCGGAGCATCGCTTGAACCTGCGCGAGACGGGGCGCTCACTTCCGCTTCGGCGTGCGACATGCCGAGCAGACTAGGGTCTTTGAGAATCTCGGCGCCTGCTATGAGGAAATCCTCGGACCATGTCTGCCCCACCCGGTCAGACCAACCTCCCGGAGCCGACGGGCGGGCACCCGAGTTGTCCGACGCGACTTGAAGCAGGGGGCCGAGAACCTCGCCGAACGTTGCGGCGTATTGCGATTCGCGATCCTCGCTGTCGGCGGACACCATCCATGGCTTCAAAACGCTCGCCAGGTCCCCGTCCGCGGCGCGTTCCTGAGACGCGAGATATTGCCCGACAGCCAGCGGCGCCACCGGGCGGCTCACGACGCCGGCCCGCGCTAGGGCGGCCACGCCCTTGTCGGAGTTCCGCTGCGCTTCCACCTCGCGGAGGTCAAGTTCGAGTGACGCCGCGCGGCGGTAGTCGGAAGCCACCTGTTCCAAGAAAAGCCGTGCGGTCATCGCGGGATTGGCGCGCTCCCCGGTCCGGTTGCCCGATGGCAGAAGCGGACGAGAGAAGCGATCGACCCGGTCCAACTGACCGTCCCAGGCCAGGGCCGCCGCCGACACGACACGAACCATTTCGGATTCCCGTGCGTCACGCGTCGAAGGCCCGGCCGCCACGAGGCCGGAACGCAACCTGCGCACCTCTTGTTCGAGCGACCGCGGTTTCCGCTCCGGTGCCGTCTCCATTCCCAGGATGGTCGCGATGGCGGCGGCCAGTTCGGCCAGGCCGTCCCTCAGGAAGTCGAGTTGGTCCTGCTCGCTTTGATTGGCTTTGTCGCTCAACGAATCTGTGGCAACGCGCAGCACGACCACGCGCTCACATAAACCCAACGCCCGCATTGCCGACGCGATACCGAAGGATTCCATGTCGATGAGTACAGGCTGGGTAGTCATTCCGGAGTAAAGGGCAAGCGCCAGAGCGTATGTCCAGTCCTCCCGCGCGTAGACCGGACCGCTGGACAGTGTCTCCATCGGCACCGGTGCGATCCCCGGCGAGACCTTGATCACCTTGTCGGTGGCGAGAATGTGGGCATCGGGAAGGTCGAACCCCGACACGGAACCTGGGGCGCCCGCGGACCCGGCCCGCAGCTCAATGGCGGCGAGCGGTGCCTGCTCGTCGGGATGCGTCCGGACGATCCACTTGTTCTTCAGCTTGACGACCTCGCCGTCGGGCGAGGCGACTACCACGCCCAATGACAGGTATGACACCCTTTCGGCTCGAAAGACCTGACCAACGAGCTTGGAGTCGACCGTTCCACAGCAGCCGTAGAAGACGTAGTAGTCGGCCCGGTTTTCGCGGGTCGATCTGCTGAGCGCGGCCGCCGCGACGACATTGCCCTGGGCGCTGAGCGGATGGTGCTCCAGCCTGGCGGTTCGCCCGTCGGACAGGCGGCCCTCCAACGATTCTTCCCCGTGTTTCACCGGCGTCCACAACGTTGCTCCGAACACCGGCAGGTCGACGTAGAGGCGTGCGAGCAACTCCGTTACCGCGGTCGCTTCGTTCCTGGTAAAGGTAAATATCGCCACCGTGACATCCGCCACGGCGACATCGTAAGCCCGCGGG
>NZ_LZIZ01000085.1:0-11589 GCF_001666915.1 Mycobacterium sp. E3339
GCATCTACGCCGACGTCCTGGGCCTCGAGCGCGTCAGCACCGACGACTCCTTCTTCGAACTCGGCGGCGACAGCATCCTGGCGCTGCAGGTGGTCTCGCGAGCACGCGCCGCCGGCCTGACGTGCCGGCCCCGGGACGTCTTCGTCGAGCAGACCGTCGCCCGCCTGGCCCTGGTGGCCGGGGTGGCCGACGGCGAGCCCGCGGTCGTCGACGAGGGCCTCGGGCCGGTGCGGGCCACCCCGATCATCCGCTGGCTGGAAACGGCGAGCGGCCCGATCGATGAGTTCAACCAGACAATGGTGCTGCAGGCTCCCGCCGGAGCGCAGGAGGCCGACGTGGCCGCCGTGCTGCAGGCCGTGCTCGACCGGCACGCCATGCTGCGGGCGCGGGTCGACGACGGCGACGGGTGGTCGTTGTGGGTGCCCGAGCCCGGATCCGTCGACGCGGCCGGGTGCCTGCGGGCGGTGGATGCGCTGTCCGACGCGGCGGTGGTCGAGGCGCGATCGCGGCTGAACCCCGTCACCGGGGCGATGCTCAGCGCGCTGTGGGTCCGGCCCACCGGCCAGCTGGTCTTGATCGTCCACCATCTCGCCGTCGACGGCGTGTCGTGGCGAATCCTGTTGGAGGACTGGAACATCGCCTGGGTCCAGCAGCGGGGCGGACAGCCGGCCCCCTTGCCCGCGGGCGGGACGTCGTTCGCCCGATGGGCGAGGCTGCTCGACGAACACGCGCGACGGCCCGAGGTCGTCGAACAGGCGGCCGCCTGGACGCGGATCGCGGCCACCCCGCCCGCCCTGCCGGCGGCCCGTCCCGACGCCGACACCTACGCCACCGCCGGGAAGTTGTCGGCGGCTTTGGATGTCGAGGCGACGCGCACGCTGCTCGGCGAGGCGCCCGCGGCGTTTCACGCCGGCGTGCAAGACATTCTGCTGATCGCGTTCGGGTTGGCGTGGGCGGAGTTCCTGGGGGATGGCGCCGGCCCGGTCGGCATCGATGTCGAGGGCCACGGCCGCCACGAGGAGCTCGCACCCGATGTCGACTTGTCCCGCACGGTCGGCTGGTTCACCACCAAATACCCTGTGTCGCTGGCGATCAGCGTGCCGTCCTGGGACCAGGTGCTGGCCGGGGAGCCGGCGCTGGGCGCCGCGATCAAGGACGTGAAGGAACAACTTCGCGCGGTGCCGCACCCACTGACGTACGGCGCGCTGCGTTACCTGAACGGCGATGTCGCGCTGGACGGCGCCGACCCGTCGATCGGGTTCAACTATCTGGGGCGCCTCGTCGCGGGGGCCGAACTGTCCGATGAACTGTGGCGGCTGGACCCACAAAGCCTGACCCTGACGGAGGCCGCCGCGGCGGTCCCAATGTCGTTGGCGCACACCGTCGAACTCGACGCCGGCACCGTCGACACCGACGAGGGGCCGCAGCTGCACGCCAACTGGACCTGGGCGTCGTCGGTCCTCGACGAGGCACAGGTCGGCCGGCTGAGCCGCCTGTGGTTCGACGCCCTGCGCGGCATCTGCGCGCACGTGCGGGCCGGTGGCGGCGGGCTCACGCCGTCGGACATCGCGCCCGCCCGCCTCAGCCAGCGGCAGATCGACGAGCTGCACCAGCGCTACGACGTCGCCGACATCCTCCCGCTGTCCCCGCTGCAGCAGGGCCTGCTGTTCCACTCCAGCACCGGCGGCGACGAAATGTACGCGGTGCAACTGGATTTCACGCTCGAAGGGCCCCTCGACGCCGAGCGCCTGCACGACGCGGTGCGCACGGTGATCAACCGGCATCCACATTTGGCGGCCAGGTTCTACGAGCGGTTCGACGAGCCGGTGCAGATCATCCCAGCCGATCCCGTGGTGCCGTGGCGCTACGTCGCCCTCGAGACCGAGCAGCAGATCGAGCGGCTGTGCGCCGACGAGCGCGCGGCGGTCCGCGACCTGGCCGACCAGCCGCCGTTGCGGGTCGCGGTGGTGCGCACCGCGGCGGAACGGCACCGGCTGGTGCTCACCAACCACCACATCGTGCTCGACGGCTGGTCGCTGCCGATCCTGCTGCGCGAAATCTTCACCACCTACTACGGCGAGCGGCTGCCCGCGGCCGCGCCCTACCGCAGCTTCGTAACCTGGCTGGCCGATCGGGACCTCGACGCCGCCCGCGCGGCCTGGGCCGCCGTGCTCGCCGACTTCGACACGCCCACATTGGTCGGCCCCACGGACCGACTGGGGCAAGGGCAGCGCGGCGCCGCGGTGTTCCGCGTGCCGGAGGAAACCACCGGCGCCCTCCCCGATTTGGCGCGCTCCTGCCACACCACCGTCAGCACCGTCCTGCAGGGCGCCTGGGCGCTGCTGCTGACCTCGCTGACCGGCCAGCGCGACGTCGTCTTCGGCACCCCGCGGTCCCGCGTGGGCCAGCTCGAAGTGGCGGAATCCATGGTGGGGTTGTTGATCAACACCGTGCCGGTGCGGGCCGACATCACCGCGACAACCACCGCCGCGGACCTGCTGCGCCAGCTGCAGGACGCCAACAACGACACGCTCGAGCATCAACACCTGGCGCTCAGCGACATTCATCGCCTCACCGGCCACGAGCAGCTCTTCGACACCCTGTTCGTCTACGAGAATTACCCGATCGGCGACGGCATGCAGCTGGGACCCGACGGGCTGTCGATCGCCGACTTCACCAACCGTGAGTACAACCACTACCCCCTGACCATGGAGGCCCTGCCGGGCCGCGAACTCGGCCTGCACGTCGAGTTCGACACCGGCGTGTTCGACGCCGCGAGCATCGAGGCGCTCGTCGAACGGTTCCGGCGGGTGCTGGCGGCGATGACCGCGGATCCCACCCGGCGCCTATCGGCCATCGAACTGCTCGACCGCGACGAGCGAGACCTGGTGCTGGCCCGGCTGTCCGGCGCCGGTGTCACCGCACCGGTCGCGGTGGCGCCGGACCTGTTGGCGGCGGCGGTGGCGACCAACCCGGACGCGGTGGCGGTGGTCGACGGCGAACGGCAGCTGTCGTACCGCGAGATCGACGAGTGGTCGACGCGACTGGCGCGGGCGCTGATCGACGCGGGTGTGGGCCCGCAGCGCGCGGTGGGCGTGGCCATCGATCGTTGTGTGGAACTGGTGGTCGCGTGGTGGGCGGTGGCAAAGGCGGGCGGCGTTTACGCGCCGGTGGACTCCGACCACCCCGTCGAACGCGTCGCCACCGTGCTGGACGCCGCCGGGGCGGTCTGCGTATTGACCTGTGGCACGGACGAACTGGCGGGCGCCGGGGGCCGGCCGGTGCTGCGCATCGATGCGCTGGACGTGTCCGCCCGCAGCGCCCAGCCGATCACCGACGCCGAACGGTCGGCGGCCCTGACGGTACGGGACACCGCCTATGTGATCTTCACGTCGGGCTCGACCGGTGCCCCGAAAGGCGTGGTGGTCAGCCACGCCGGCCTGCTGGGATGGGCTACGGCGCAACGTGATTCGTGCGGCCTGAGCGCGGACACGCGGGTGCTGATGGTGGCCTCGCCGACCTTCGACGCGTCGATCGGTGAGATGTTGTTGGCGGCGAGGTCGGGGGCTGCGCTGGTGGTGGCGCCGCCGCAGGTGTACGCCGGGGAGCCGTTGACCGCGTTGCTGCAGAGCCAGCGCGTCAACGCGGCTTTCCTGACCCCGACGGTGCTCTCGTCGCTGGATCGAGCCCGGCTGGACGGGTTCGACAGGCTGATGGTCGGCGGCGAGGCCTGCCCGGCGGAGTTGGTGGCGGCCTGGGCACCGGGTCGGCGCTTGTTCAACGTCTACGGTCCCACCGAAGCCTCCATCTGGATCACCTCCAGCGCCCCGCTGTCGGCCGACGGCCCGGTGCGCATCGGCCGTCCGATCCCGGGCGTGTGCGCCACGGTGCTCGACGCCTGGCTGAAACCCGCTCCGATCGGGGTGGTGGGCGAGCTGTATGTGAGCGGCCCCGCGCTGGCGCACGGCTACCTGGGGCGGGTCGACCTGACCGCGGAGCGGTTCGTCGCAAATCCCTATGGGGCCGTGGGGGAACGGATGTACCGCACCGGCGACCTGGTGCGCTGGACCCGCGACGGGGACCTGGACTTCGTCGGCCGCGCCGACGCCCAGATCAAGCTGCGGGGCCAGCGCATCGAACTGGGCGAGATTGAAAACACCCTGCTGGCCTGCCCGCACGTCACCCAGGCCGCCGTGACCGTCCGCGACGGCGCCACCGGTTCTCATCTGGTCGCCTACGTCACGCTCGATCACAACACCAGCGCCGACCATGACGCGGACAACGTCGAAGAGTGGCAGAACCTCTACGACGACCTGTACGGCGCGGAACTCGAATCCCGCTTCGGCATGGACTTCCGCGGCTGGAACAGCAGCTACACCGGCGACCCGATCCCGCTCGATGAGATGGTCGAGTGGCGTGCCGCGACCGTGGATCGCATCATGGCCCTGCAGCCGCGGCGCGTGCTGGAGATCGGCGCGGGTTCGGGATTGTTGCTGTCGCAGATCGCCCCGCGGACCGAACAGTATGTCGCCACGGATTTCTCGCCGGTGGCCATCGACAACCTGGCGCGCTCGCTGGAGCAATTACAACCTCAGTGGCGTGACCGGGTCGAACTGCTGACCCAGCCGGCCCATGTCACGGATCACCTGCCGCGGGGACACTTCGACACCATCGTCGTCAACTCGGTCGTCCAATATTTCCCCAACGCGGGCTATCTCGCCGAGGTGATCGACAACGCGATGACCCTGCTGGCGCCGGGCGGGACGTTGTTCATCGGCGACGTGCGTAACCACGCCCTGCAGGGCGCTTTCCAGACCGCGATCGTGCTGACGCGGGCCGGCGAGGCCGCCAGCGACACCGACGCCGCCGAAATCCGCCAGCGTGTTCGCCACGCCATGCTCGGCGAGACCGAATTGCTTTTGTCGCCGGAGTTTTTCACCACCTGGGCCCTCACCTGCCCGGCCGCCGGCGGGCTCGACATCCAAGTCAAACGCGGATTCGCCGACAACGAACTGAACCGGTTCCGCTACGACGTGGTCATCCACAAGGCGCCCGCCGAGGTCCGCTCGGTGGCGACCGCACCCACCTGGCCGTGGGCGCGGTGCGCCGGCCCGGACGGGCTGCGCGACGAGTTGGCGTCGCGGCGTCCCGCCGTCGTCCGCATCACCGACATCCCCCAGGCGGGAGTGGCCACCGACGTCGGCGTCGAAACCGCGCTCGCCGCGGGCCAACCGGTGGCTGAGGCGCTCAGCCAGGCCGCCCCCGACGCGGCCGTCGCCGAGGACCTGCACCGGATCGGCGAGGCCATCGGTTATCGGGTCGCGGTGACCTGGGGCGCTCAGCGCGGCACGCTCAGCGCGGTTTTCGTCGACGACGGTGACCAGCCGGGCGCGCCCTTGACCGACCTCTATCTGCCGCCGTCCGGCACCCGGCACCGCACCCGCCACGCCAACGACCCCCGCACCAACACCAAGATCGGCGAGGTGCGCGATCGGCTGAACGCGTGGTTGCCCGAGTACATGGTGCCGACACACATTGTGGCGCTCGAGGAATTCCCGCTGACCTCCTCGGGCAAGCTCGACCGCAAGGCCCTGCCCGAACCGGACTACCAGGACGTGGATCGCTACCGCGCCCCGGCCACCGCGGTGCAGGAGATCCTGGTCGGCATCTACGGTCAGGTTCTCGGGCTGGAACGCGTCGGCGTCGACGACTCGTTCTTCGACCTGGGCGGGGATTCGCTGTCGGCGATGCGATTGATCGCCGCGGTCAACAGCAGCCTGAATGCGAACCTCGGGGTGCGGGCCGTTTTCAACGCGCCCACCGTCGCCGAGCTGGAGTTGCTCATCGGCGACGAAGCAAACCGGCCGCAGCCGCTGGTGGCGGGGGAGCGCCCCGAGGTTATTCCGCTGTCCTTCGCCCAGAGCCGGCTGTGGTTCATCGACCAATTCCAGGGCCCCTCACCGATGTACAACGTCACGGTCGCGCTGCGCCTGCGCGGACGCCTGGACGCCGAAGCCCTCGGTGCGGCGCTCGCCGACGTGGTGGCCCGCCACGAAAGCCTGCGCACGGTGTTCGCGGCGACCGACGGAATCCCCCGTCAGGTGGTGGTTCCCGCCGAGCGAATCGGCTTCGCCTGCGACCTCGTCGATGCCCGCGGCTGGCCGGACGACCGGTTGCGCGAACGCATTGCGGAGGCGGCTCGGTACACCTTCGACCTGGCGAACGAAAGCCCGTTGCACACCGCGCTTTTCACCATCAGCGACGACGAACACATCCTGGCCGTCGCGGTGCACCACATCGCCGCCGACGGTTGGTCGATCACCCCGTTCGCACGCGACCTCGGGGTGGCATACGCCAGCCGGTGCGCGGGGGAGGCGCCCGACTGGGCCCCACTGCCGGTGCAGTACGCCGACTACACGCTGTGGCAGCGCGCGCATCTCGGCGACGTGGAGGACGGCGGCAGCCGCATCTCGGCCCAGTTGAACTTCTGGGCGGACGCGCTCGCCGGCCTGCCGGAACGCCTACAGCTGCCCACCGACCGGCCCTACCCGCCGGTCGCCGACCACCGCGGCGCCCGCCTGGCCGTGGACTGGCCGGCGGAGTTGCAGCAACACCTCCGCCGGGTCGCCCGCGAGCACAACGCGACCAGCTTCATGGTGATCCAGGCCGCGTTCGCGGCGCTGCTCGCGCGGGTGGGATCCAGTGACGATGTGGCAGTGGGCTTCCCGATCGCCGGGCGCTCCGAGCCCGCGCTCGATGACCTGATCGGATTCTTCGTCAACACGTTGGTGCTGCGGGTCGACCTGAAAGAGCTCGGCGGGGACCCGACGTTCGCGGAGCTGCTCGCGCAGGTGCGCCGCCGCAGCCTGGCCGCCTTCGAGCACCAGGACGTCCCCTTCGAACTGCTGGTGGAGCGGCTCAACCCCACCCGGAGCCTGACGCATCATCCGCTGATCCAGGTGCTGCTGGGCTGGGAGAACTTCCCCGGGGAGGCCACCGCTCCCGCGGGCGGGCTGGCCCTGGGCGACCTGCAGGTCACCCCAATACCGTTGCACACCAACACCGCTCGCATGGATCTGACGTTCTCGCTGGCCGAACGCTGGACCGAGACCGGTCAGCGCGCCGGCATCGCCGTGACGGCCGAATATCGCACCGACATCTTCGACGCCAAGACCGTCGAGGGACTGATCGAGCGGCTGCAGCGGCTGTTGACGGCGGTCACCGCCGAGCCGCAGCGCAGATTGTCGTCGGTGGACCTGCTCGATGCCGGCGAGCACGCGCGCCTGCAGGAGTGGGGCAACGCCGGCGTGCTGGCCCGGCCGGCCACTCCGATGTCGGTCCCGTCGCTGTTCGCCGCGCAGGCGGCCCGCACGCCCGACGCGGTGGCGCTGGTCTGCGAGGGCCGGTCCATGACCTACCGCGAGCTGGACGAGGCGGCAAACCGGTTGGCGCGACTGCTCATTCACCTCGGCGCGCGGCCGGGCGAACGGGTGGCGCTGCTGTTTTCGCGGTCGGCCGAGGCTATCGTGGCGATCCTGGCCGCGCTCAAGTCCGGGGCGGCCTACCTGCCGATCGACCCGGCCCTACCCGCGGCCCGGATGGAGTTCATGCTCACCGACGCGGCGCCGATCGTGGCGGTCACCACCGCCGCGCTGGCCGACCGGCTGGACGGGTGCGACCTGACGGTCGTCGACGTGCACGACCCCGCCGTCGACGACCAGCCCGGCACGGCGCCACCCGCGCCGGCACCCGACGACCTGGCGCACATCATCTACACGTCCGGCACCACCGGCGTGCCCAAAGGCGTTGCGGTGACGCAACACAACGTCGCCCAGCTGTTCGACGCCCTGCAGATCGGCATCGAGCTGGGGCCGCAACAGGTGTGGACCCAATTCCACTCGTACGCCTTCGACTTCTCGGTGTGGGAGATCTGGGGCGCGCTGCTGCACGGCGGCCGCCTGGTGGTGGTGCCCGAGCCGGTCTCGCGTTCGCCGGAGGAATTCCACGCCCTGCTGATGCGCGAGGGCGTGACGGTGCTGACCCAAACCCCTTCCGCGGTAGGCATGTTGCCCACCGACGGTTTGGACGGGACCGCGCTGGTGATCGGGGCCGAGCCCTGCCCGCCCGAGTTGGTGGACCGCTGGGCGCCCGGGCGAACCATGGTCAACGTCTACGGTCCGACCGAAACCACGATGTGGGCGTGCAAGAGTGCGCCGCTGCGGGCGGGATCGGGCTTCCCCCCGATCGGCTCGCCCGTCACGCGCGCGGCATTCTTCGTGCTCGACGAATGGCTGCGGCCCGTGCCGGCCGGCGTGGTCGGCGAGCTGTACCTGGCCGGTGACGGGGTGGGCGTCGGCTACTGGCGCCGATCCGCGTTGACCGCGTCCCGCTTCATGGCGTGCCCGTTCGGTGCGCCCGGAACCCGCATGTATCGCACCGGCGACCTGGTGTGCTGGGGTCCCGACGCGCAGCTGCGCTACCTGGGCCGCGCCGACGAGCAGGTCAAGATCCGCGGCTACCGCATCGAACTCGGCGAGATCCAAGCGGCGCTAAGTGGTTTGGCGGGCGTCGAGCAGGCGGTGGTCGTCGCCCGCGAGGACAGCCCCGGCGAGAAGCGCCTGGTGGGTTACGTCACGGGAACGGTCGACGTCGCCACGGCCCGGGCCGCACTGGCCGAGCGACTCCCCGCGTACATGGTCCCGGCGGCCGTCGTCGCGCTGCCCGGGCTGCCCATGACGGTCAACGGCAAGCTCGACACCCGCGCCCTGCCGGCGCCGGACTACCGAGACGTCGACAATTACCGCGCCCCGACCACCGCGGTCGAGGAGATCCTCGCCGGCATCTACGCCGATGTGCTCGGCGTCGACCGCGTCGGCGTCGACGACTCGTTCTTCGACCTCGGCGGCGATTCGCTGTCCACGATGCGCCTCGTCGCGGCGATCAACAGTTCCCTGGACACCGAACTGCCGGTGCGCGTCGTGTTCGAGGCGCCGACGGTCGCGCAGCTGGCGCCCCGCATCGACCAGGGCGCCGGCCGCCTCCAGCCACTGGTGGCCGCCGAGCGGCCGGCGGTGATCCCGCTGTCGTTCGCCCAGAGCCGGTTGTGGTTCATCCAGCAGTTACAGGGGCCGTCGCCCATCTACAACATGGCGGCCGCGCTGCGGCTGACCGGAAGCCTCGATGCCGACGCGCTGCGCGCGGCCCTGGCCGACGTGGTGCGCCGCCACGAGAGCCTGCGCACCGTATTCCCCACGCACGAGGGAACGCCCCGGCAGGTCGTCATCCCCGCCGACGACGTCGATTTCGGTTGGGACGTCGTCGATGCCACCGCGTTCTCGGCCGGCGAGCTGGACGAGGCCGTCGGGGCGACCACGCACTTCGCCTTCGACCTCGGCACCGAAGTACCACTGCGCGCAAGGCTTTTCGCTCTCGGCGAGCGGGAACACCTGCTGGTGATCGTCGTGCACCACATCGCCGCGGACGGCTTGTCGCTCACACCGCTGGCCGCGGACTTGAGCGTGGCGTACACCAGCCGTTCCGCGGGGCGGGTCCCCGGGTGGACCGACCTGCCGGTGCAGTATGTCGACTACACGCTATGGCAGCGCGCGCAATTCGGCGAACTGGACGACACCGCCAGCCCCATCGCCGCCCAGTTGGCGTACTGGCAGGACACCCTGGCCGGCATGCCCGAGCGCTTGCAACTGCCCACCGACCGGCCCTACCCACCCATCGCCGATCAGCGCGGCGCCAGCGTCGCCGTGGCCTGGCCGGCCCACTTGCAGCAGCAGGTCCGCCGGGTGGCCCGCGAAAACAACGCCACCACCTTCATGGTGGTGCAGGCCGCCCTGGCGGTGCTGTTGTCGAAAATCAGTGCCAGCGCCGATGTTTCGGTGGGCTTCCCGATCGCCGGCCGCCGTGACCGCGCGCTCGACCAACTCGTCGGCTTCTTCGTCAACACGCTGGTCCTGCGCATCGACCTGGCCGGCAACCCCAGCTTCACCGAACTGCTGGGACGGGTTCAGACGCGCAGCCTGGAGGCCTTCGAACACCAGGACGTGCCGTTCGAGCTCTTGGTGGAACGGATCAACCCGACCCGAAGCCTCACCCATCACCCGCTCGTGCAGGTGATGTTGGCCTGGCAGAACTTCGCCGGGCACGACGATCCCGCCGCCGGTTTGGCCCTCGGCGACCTCGAGGTGAGCTCCGTGCCGCTCGACAGCGATTCCGCCCGAATGGATTTGGTGTTCTCACTCGCCGAGCGCTGGGACGAGCACGGCGAGCCGGCGGGCATCGGCGGCCGGGTGGAGTTCCGCACCGACGTGTTCGACGCGCACACTATCCAGGCGCTCGTCGACCGCCTGCAGCGCGTGCTGACGACCGTGACCGCCGACTCCGGCCGCGTGCTGTCGTCGGTGGATGTGCTCGACGGCGCTGAGCGCGCTCGGTTGGATGTGGTTGGCAATCGGGCGGTTTTGAGTCAGCCGGAGCCGGAATCGGTGTCCGTGCCCGGCTTGTTCGCCGCGCAGGTGGCCCGTGCGCCGGAGGCGGTGGCGCTGGTCTGCGGGGACGTGTCGATGACCTACCGCGAGCTGGATGCAGCGTCGAACCGGTTGGCGCGCCTGTTGATGGCCCGCGGTGCGGGCCCGGGACAGACGGTGGCGCTGCTGTTTTCGCGGTCCGCCGAAGCGATCGCGGCGATCCTGGCGGTGCTCAAGACCGGGGCGGCCTACCTGCCGATCGACCCTTCTTCCCCGGATACCCGGATGGCGTTCATGGTCGGTGACGCGGCCCCGGTGGTCGCGGTCAGCACCGCCGATCTGGCCGGGCGATTCCAGGTCCACGGTGTGCCCGTCGTCGACGTCGACGATCGGCGCCTCGACACCTTGCCCGGCACCGCGTTGGCGGAGCCGGACGCCGAGGGGTTGGCGTATGTGATCTACACCTCGGGCACCACTGGTGCGCCCAAAGGTGTTGGGGTGACGCATCGCAACGTGACGGCGTTGATCGGATCGCTGGATGCCGGGTTGCCGGCGCCGGGGGTGTGGTCGCATGCGCACTCGCTGGCTTTCGACGTGTCGGTGTGGGAGATCTTCGCCCCGCTGTTGCGGGGTGGGCGGCTGGTTGTGGTGCCCGAGTCGGTGGCGGGTTCGCCGGCGGACTTCCATGCGGTGCTGGTCGCCCATGGGGTCGATGTGCTGACCCAGACCCCGTCGGCGCTGGCGATGCTGGACCCGGCCGGCCTGGACGGGGTGGCGCTGGTGTTGGCCGGGGAGGCCTGCCCACCGGAGGTGGTGGACCGCTGGGCGCCGGGTCGGGTGCTGGTCAATGCCTATGGGCCGACGGAGACCACGATGTGTGTGGCGATCAGCAGCCCCCTGCAGGCCGGTTCTGGGATACCACCGATCGGGTCCCCGGTGTCCGGCGCGGCGCTGTTCGTGCTCGACGAGTCGTTGCGCCCCGTTCCCGAGGGGGTGGTCGGGGAGTTGTACGTGGCCGGATCCGGTGTGGCTACCGGCTATCTGGGCCGGGCGGGGTTGACCGGGGCGCGGTTTGTGGCGTGTCCGTTCGGCGGGGTCGGCGCGCGGATGT
>NZ_LZIZ01000086.1:0-593 GCF_001666915.1 Mycobacterium sp. E3339
GCGTGCCGAACGAGATCGTCGAGATGGGCACCCCCTCGTCGCGGGCCAGCCGCGCCGCGGTGTAGGCCCCCTGCGGGTCGCTGGGGTTGGACGGCTTGTTCTCCTTGCCGTCGGACAGCAGCACGATGCGGGCCGGCGGCGGCGTGTCGCCACCGGTGATGGCGGTGGCGCTGACCGCGTGCAGGGCGGTGAAGATGGCCTGCCCGGTCGCCGTGCTGTCGGCGAAGTCGAGCTTCTTGAGCGCGTCGATCGTCGCCTGGTGCTGCGGCGTCGGCGGCACCAGCAGGTACGGCGTGCCCGCGAAGCCGACCAGCCCCAGGTTGATGCCCGGCGTCAGCTGGGTGGCGAACTGGGTGGCCGCCTCCTCGGCGGCCTTGAGCCGGTTGGGCGGCACGTCGGTCGCCCGCATGGACTGCGACATGTCGATGACCAGCACGATGACGGCCCGGTTGCGCGGGATGCGCATGTCGTGGGTGGGGGTCGCGAGCGCGATGGTCAGCAGGACCAGGCTGAGCAGCGACACCGCGATCGGGATGTGACGCGCCAGCGACTGCGGCACGCTCGTCTCGGTGAACCGGCGTAGCCGGCGCCGG
>NZ_LZIZ01000087.1:0-26074 GCF_001666915.1 Mycobacterium sp. E3339
GTATCGAACAGTTCGGCTATCTGTGGGACACGCCGGTGACGAACTGGCGGCGCGTCGTCGACATCAACATCAGCGGAGTCTTCTACGGCGTGCGCGCGTTTCTGCCGAAGATGATGGCCGTCGACGAGCAGGCGTGGGTGTGGAACGTTGCGTCGGTCGGCGCCGTAGTGACGATGCCGTTGCAGACGCCCTACCTCGTGAGCAAGCACGCCGTGCTGGCCATGACCGAATGCCTTTGCACCGAGGTGCAATTGGCGGGACACCACCACCACATCCATGTGCAGGCGGTGCTGCCCGGGCCGGTGGTGTCCAACATCTTCGAATCCGCGGGGGGTGTCGACGCCACGGCGGCCGCTGATGTCGGCGCCGCGGAGACGCATCGCGAAGCGATGCTCGACATCAAAGCGGTGGCGATGGACCCGTTGGCGGCCGCCGAAACACTGTTCCAACAGGCCGCCGAAGGCCGCTTCTACCTGCTCACCCACCCGGAAGTGGCGTCGGCGATGGCGGAGCGCGCGGAAGTGCTTGCCGCGCAACGACGGCCCGTGCTGCGCACGGAACGCCGGTTCGGTGCGCAGCGGCTCTGACATGGGGACCTGCCAGCTGGACCCCGACGCCGCCGCCCGCGTCGCTTCGTTCGGTGACGTTCCACCGATGCGCCAGCGCGGGCTCGCGGCCGTGCGCGCCGCGCTCGAATCCGCGCCACCGCCGGAGTCGATGGCCGAGATGGCCGCCGTCACGGAAGCAGCCATTCCCGGTCCGGCGGGTGACATCCCGGCACGGGTCTATCGCCCCGACGCCGGAAGCGGTGGACCCGTGCTGGTGTATTTGCACGGCGGTGGGCTGGTGATGGGGTCGAACCACTCATTCGAGCCGCTGGCCCGTGAGCTGGCCGCGGCGTCTGCCGCCACCGTCGTCGCGGTCGGCTACCGCCTGGCCCCGGAGTGGCCGCCGCCCGCGCAGTTCGACGATGCGTACGCCGCGACGGAATGGGTGTCACGGAATGCTCGTCAGCTGGGGGTCGACCCCGAACGGCTCGGGGTGATCGGCGACAGCGCGGGCGGCGCATTGGCGGCCGGCGTTGCGCTCGCCGCGCGCGACCGTGGCGGTCCGCCGATCGGCGCGCAGGTGCTGCTGTATCCGGGCCTGGATCGCGACATGACGGCCCCGTCCGTCACCGCCCTGGCGGACGCCCCGATGCTCAGCCGCGACGACATCGAGTACATGCACGCCCTGGCCGACGGGGACGCGGGCCCGCCCACCAGCCCGTACCTAGTGCCCGCCTACGCATCCGAGCTTGCCGGCCTCCCCCCGGCGATCGTCGTCACCGCGGAGTGCGACCCGATCCGGGATTGGGGTGAGCGGTATGCGACACGGCTGCGCGACGCCGGCGTGCAGACCACCCTGACCCGTTATCCCGGGATGTGCCACGGATTTCTGATGCGTTCCGACGCCACGGCGCGGGGCCGACTGGCCATCGCCGAGATCGGCGCGCTCCTGCGGGCCAAGTTCGGCCATCCGGTCCGGGCTTGACGTCCCGGTGACCGGGCCATGGCCCCCCGCACCGGAATCGCCCCGCCCACAATCAGGGCACGAACTGCAAAAGGAGACAGCCGATGCTCACCGACGACCGGCGGATGGAGCTTTCCGACGTGTTGCGGCCCGCCGCGCCGCCCCGCGAGGTCGACAACGTCTATACCGACGACCAACGCGAACGCCTGCTGGATGTGGTACGCACCGAGGGGCCGTGGCGGTTGATCATCGCGCAACACTTCGCGTCGCCCGATGAGCTGATCGCCACCATGAGCGGCCTTTTCCCAGAAGGCTTCACCCCGTCGCTCGACCTGTTCCTGACACCGACCTTCCGCGGCTACCTCGCCAACTACGGCGCGGTGCTCTACCCAGAGCTGCACGACTGCTTTTACAACGCGCGGTTCCTCGAGATGGCCAAAAGCTACTGGAACGCCCAGTACGCCAAACCCCAGCTGATGCTGTTCAACATCAACGGGCCGTGCGCCAACCGCGACCCGGGACATCTGGACTCGCCGAGCTTTCGCGGCGTGCGTCACGAGAACGCGCCGACCTGGCTCACCAGCGTGATGGGCAAGTCCGGCCTGTTCGGCGACTACCTGGTCAAGATGGCGCAGGTGATCACGTGGTTCTCGCTCGACCCCGGCAGCGGGTTCACCTACTGGCCCGACGGTCCGCTCAAGGCCCCCAAACGCGTTCTGCCGCCGATCAACAACCGCGGCGTGGTGGTGCAGAACGAGATGATGGTGCACCGCGGCGAAGCGAACGGGCCACTCGAGCACCAAATTCCGGCCGGGTTGTCCTTCGACACCGTCTTTTCCGGCGACCCCGAGGACCCGAATCAGTGGTTGCTCAAGAACGGCGACGAGGTGATCGCCCGCCACCACACCGACCAACTGCGGTTCCTGGTGCACTGGTCCGCCGAGGTTTTCACCGACCACGACGAGCTCAAGAAGAACATGGAGGGCTCGCACGACCTGACCATCGAGAAGGCCATCGACATCATGGTCGACGACCTCAAGGGCAGGGGCATCAAGCTCGACATCCCCAGCGAACCATTGCACGACCCGGCGTTCATCAGCGCGCTCAACGCCGGCTACGACCTGGGCGGCCCTGCTCTTTATCCCGAAGAGGCACCCATCAGCGCATTCCAGCTCGCATGACCGAAAACCTCACCGTCGAGCGTCGAGTTGTTTGGGCGGAAAGGCCTTCAACGGCGCGATAATTCGACGCTCGGCGGTGATGGGTCACGCGCCGTCGACGATCGCCAGCTCGCCTGCCGCGACGGCGCGCTCGATCGATTCCCGCAGTGCCGAGCAGGCCAGGAACACCACGCGGTGGTCGCCGGCGATCCGGACGGCGTCCGCACGCTCGACGCACCGGGCCGTCGCATCGGCGTTCCACTGCACGCTGGTCTGGTTCCAGCTGCTTTTGCGAGCAAGCACCTGCGCCCCGCACCTGCGACACCCCACGGGGCGCATCGGCATCTCGTCGAGCCGATCGTCCTGCCGCGCAGATGAATCGAGCGACATCACACTAGCCGGCGCCCTGCGCGGCCATGTTGGCCTCGACCTCTTTCATCCACGCCTCGTAGGGCCTGGTGGTGTCGAGCTCGAACTCGAAGCGGTCCACCATATCCGGTTGGACGTCGGCGGCGTCGACGTAGAACTGCTGGTACCAGCGGCGTAACTGGTAGACCGGGCCGTCCTCCTCGACGAGAAGCGGGTTGTCGATGCGCGCCTTGTGTCGCCAGATCTGGACGTCCTGTTCGAACCCGATCTTGACGAAGTCACCCAGGCTGACCGCGGTCTTCAGCGCCTCATCGCCGGGCAGGTTGTCCGACTTCTTGACGATGATTCCGTATTGCAGCACAAAGGAATTCGAGTCGATCGGATAATGGCAGTTGATCAGGATCGTCTTGGCGTCGCCGTCGGTGTAGTGGTAGGTCAGGTCGTCGATCATGAAGGACGGCCCGTAGTAGGACGCCACCGACGTGGTCCCCAGCATCGTGGTCCCCTCGGGGCTCCCGATGTCGGGGCGACTCCCGCCGTTCATGTACTGCGTGGCCACATGCCCCTCGAAGATGTTCTTGAAGTACGTGGGCAACGAGCCGTGGATGTAGAAGAAGTGGGCCATGTCCACCACGTTGTCGATGATCTCGCGACAGTTGCTCTGCACGACGGTGGTGTACCAGTGCCAGTCCGTCCACTCGTCGCTGGTGGCGCCCTCGATGCGCGGGATCGTGACCTCCGGCGGCGGCGGTTTGCGCTCCGGGTCGTTCCACACGAACAACATTCCGTCCTGCTGCAGCGTGGTCCACGCCCCGGTGCGCGCCAGCTTCGGCGTGCGCCGGCTGTAGGGCACTTGCTTGCACCGACCGTCCCCGCCCCAGCGCCAGTCGTGGAACGGGCAGGCGATCTCGTCCCCCTTGACTTCGCCCTGCGAAAGATCACCGCCCATGTGCCGGCAGAAGGCGTCGAGGACGTTGATGGTGCCGTTCGCGCCGCGGAAGACGACGAGCTTTTGTCCGAAGGCGTTGACCGCGTGCGGCTTGCCATCGCCGAAATCGCGGATCAAGCCCAGGCAGTGCCAGCCGCGGGCGTACCGCGTCGGCACGGCCTGCGCTTCGATCTGCCGAATCTCGTCGACCTCGGACTGCGTCGTCATGGGGAAGATTAAACTCCCGTCCGCCCGTTCCCGGGGCCGCTTGTTCCCACTGATCAGGACGGCTCTTCCGCTGCCGGGCGGCGTCGGCATACGGTTTTGCGCGTGAACCCCCAGAGCACGACGATTCCCGCCGGGCTTCCCGTGGCCGATACGACGGTCGACCTGCTGGTGATCGGGTCCGGGACCGGCATGGCCGCGGCATTGGCCGCCCGCGAACTCGGGCTGTCGGTGCTGATCGTGGAGAAGTCGTCGCACGTGGGTGGGTCGACAGCCCGGTCGGGCGGCGCGTTGTGGCTACCCGTCAGCCCCGTGCTGCGAGAAGCGGGCGCCGGGGACTCCCGCGAGCGCGCCGCCGCGTATTTGGACTCGGTGGTCGCGGGTTCGGCCCCACCGCAACGATCGGCGGAATTCCTGGCTCAGGTGCCGGCGACGGTCGACATGCTGCGCCGAACCACCCCGCTGCGGCTGTTTTGGGCCCGTGACTACTCCGACTACCACCCCGAGGAGCCGGGTGGCAGCGCGGCGGGCCGGACGTGCGAATGCCACCCCTTTGACACCTCGATCCTCGGCCGGTACCGCGCCCGGTTGCGGCCCGGCGTGCTCGAGGCCGGCGTCTCGATACCGACCACGGGCGCCGACTACCGATGGATGAACCTCGTGGCCAGGGTGCCGCGCAAGGGCATTCCGACGTTCGGCAAGCGGGTGGCGCAGGGCCTCGGCGGCAGGCTGATCGGTCGGCGCTACGCCGCGGGCGGCCAGGGTCTGATGGCCGGGCTGTTCGCGGGGGTGCTGCGCGCCGGTATCCCGGTGTGGACCGGCTGCCCGCTCGTGCGCCTGGAAGGCGACGGCAAGCGCGTGACGGGCGCGGTCGTCGACCATGACGGGCGCGAGGTGACGATCACCGCTCGGCGCGGAGTGGTGCTGGCAACCGGCGGTTTCGACCACAGCATGGACATGAGGTGGAAGTTTCAGTCCGAGTCGCTGGGCGCCAATCTGAGCCTGGGTGCCCCATCCAACACGGGCGACGGCATTCGTGCGGGGCAGGAATGCGGCGCCGACATCGCGTTGATGGATCAGGCCTGGTGGTTTCCCGCCATCGCGCCCCTGCCGGGCAGGGCGCCGGCGGTGATGCTGGCCGAACGTTCCCTGCCGGGAAGTCTGATCGTCGACCAGAGCGGTCGCCGCTTCGCGAACGAGTCCGCGGATTACATGTCGTTCGGCCAGCGATTGCTCGAGCTGGAGCGGTCGGGCAGCCCCGTGGACGCGATGTGGATCGTGTTCGACCAGCAGTACCGCAACAGCTATGTCTTTGGCGCCGAACTGTTCCCGCGCATGCGCATCCCGCAAGCCTGGTACGACGCGGGCATCGCGGTGCGGGCGGACAACCTCGACGAGCTGGGCGCCCGGATGAACGTTCCGGCGCCCGACTTCCGCGAGACGATGACTCGCTTCAACGAAAACGCCGCCGCGGGTGAGGATCCCGACTTCGGCCGGGGGCGCAGCGCCTACGACCGCTACTACGGCGACCCCACGATCAAGCCGAACCCCAATCTGCGCCCGTTGCTCAGGGGCCCGTTCTACGCCGTGCAGATGGTGCTCAGCGACCTCGGCACATGCGGCGGACTGAAGGCCGACGAGCGCGCACGGGTGCTCCGCGAGGATGGCAGCGTGATCGCCGGCCTGTACGCGATCGGCAACACCGCCGCCAACGCGTTCGGCACGACGTACCCGGGCGCGGGGGCGACGATCGCGCAGGGCCTGGTGTACGGCTTGATCGCGGCCCGCGATGCGGCGGCCCGAGAGGCGACGGGCTAGCGGCGATCGCGAGGGCGGCGAGGCCGGGCGATGGGGGTACCTCCCGCTTGCGGGGGACGGGTCGCCGCCATCCGATCAGTCCGCTTTGCGTTTGGCCTCGACCTGCTTCTCGACTTCACGCCAGTAGCCGGGCATCGGGCGCGGCTGCCCGAAGCCCCCCTTGGCCGCCTTCTTCAGGATGGCGTCCGCCTCGTCGATGTCCTTCATCAGTTCGAGCGCGAATTCGCGCTCCGCCGCGTAGTACTTGGCCGCCCAGCGCAGCGCGATCACCGAATACGCCCACGCGGGCTGGGCCTCGGCGCCGTCGGCGTCTTCGACCGCTTTGCGATGCCTGGCTTCGGCGTAGGCGACGTGTTCGGCCAGCAGCTCCTTGAGCCGGGCCGGGTTGCTCAGGTGACCGAACGTCACGCGCAGCAGGACGCTGTGCTTGAGCACCGGGGGGTCCACCGGGGCGTTGTTGGTCCAGTCGGTGACGGCGGCCATCCCGGCGGGGGTGATCTTGTAGAGCCGGCGGCTGCGCGTGCCCTCGTCGTGCTCGACCCGTGAGGTGACCAGGCCCAGCCCCTCGAGCTTCTTCAGCTCGGTGTAGATCTGGCTGTACGACGGGCTCCAGTAGTACAGATCGACGCTCCAGTCGATCCACTTTTTCAGGTCGTAGCCGGAGACCTCCTCCTCGTAGGACATCATGCCCAGCAGCGCCCAACTCGTGGCGGCAAGCGCCGCCTTCGACTTGTTTTCGCCGGTAGGGTCCGGTTCGGAGTCCACGGCGCAAGGTTAACAACCCAAGACGAGGATCGGTTTGACGCGGACCGCTGGGCGGGATGCGGTGATGGCTAGCAGGAGCACTGAAAGATGAAGTTCGCCTTCCCCCTGCCGCACATGGTGCGCCTGCCCGCGATGACGCAGCCCTGGGAGGCCGCGGTCACGGGGCCCGACCAGACCCGGATGGTCAAATGCGCCGACCGCTGGGGCTACGACATGATCGCCGTCCCCGAGCATTTCGTCATCCCCGCCGAGCACGTCGGGCTGTCGGGGCCGCACTACCTGCACTCGACCGCGGCTCAGGCCTACATCGCCGGGGCGACCGAGCGGATCGCCGTCAACTCGTGCGTCACCATCCTCCCGCTGCACCAGCCGATCGGCCTGGCCAAGGCGCTGGCCACCGCCGACTGGATGAGCGGGGGCCGGATGATGGTCACCTTCGGGGTAGGTTGGCTGGCAAGGGAATTCGAGCTTCTCGGGGTGCCCTTCGGCGAACGGGGCCGCATCGCCGACGAGTACCTGGCGGCCATCATCGAACTGTGGACCAGCGATGCGCCGCGCTTCGACGGCCGCTACGTGTCGTTCGACGGCATCGCGTTCGAACCGAAACCGGTTCAGCGGCCCCACCTTCCGATCTGGATCGGCGGCGACGCGGACGCGGCGCTGCGCCGGGCGGCGCGGTTCGCGTCCGGCTGGTGGCCGTTCCTCACCCCGCCCGAGCGGATCGCCGAAAAGCTCGACTACATCAAGTCCCAGCCCTCCTACGACGGCCGGCCGTTCGAGGTGATGCACGGGCTGAGCACCAACCGGGTCGGCGAAGGACACGTCGCCCGCGACGACCCGAACGCCCGCCCCGGCATGAGCGCGCAGGCGATCGTCGACCGGTTGGGCTGGCTCGCCGAACAGGGGGTGACGATGAGCGCCGTACCGATTCCCGCCGTCGGCGGCGTCGACAAGTACCTCGACTACGCGCAGTGGGTGATCGAGGAGATCAAGCCCGCAGTGCCGTGACCCGTCATCGAATCGCCAAGCCGCGCCTGCGAACCCACAACACCGCGACGGCCGTACCGAGGACCCAGACGGCCACGGCGATGGCCAGGTGCACGAAGCTCTTGGTGTCGCGGCCGAACACCGGCCAGATCAACGCCGGCACCTTGGTCCAAAGCACCTGGTGCTCCACCCCGTTCATCGGGTCGGCGACGTAGTAGACCGCATAGGGCAGGGTCAGGGCGGCGATCCAGCCGCCGGTGCGGCGCCGATCGGCGCGCTGGCGCCAGCGCCGCGTCAGCGGCTCGACGCCCACCGGGTGCAGCGCGGAGATGAGGTTGCCCAGCCCCAACCAGGACACGATCGGCACCGCGACGGTGGGGATCGTGATCCCGAGCCGCCCCGGCGTTTCCAGGCACAGGGTCAACACCATGGCCGCCACCAGGGTGGGCAGCCCGACGATCGCAAGCAGGGCAAGGTTTTTGATCACCAGGATCCGCCAGAACGGCACGCCGTCGGACAGGCCGGCCAGGACGCGGTAGTGGTCGGCGCCGAACAGATTGGTGGTGGTGACGTCGGCCAGCACCCACGACGAGAAGTAGGTGCCGATCAGGATCACCCAGTCGGTGTGGTGGCGCCCGACGGTCAGCGGCTGCACCAGCAGCCATGCGGCGGCGAAGATCACGTTGGCGACCACGCCCATCAACCAGGTGCGCGGCGAGGTGAACGCCCACCGGATCTCGGCGAGCACCGCCGCCGCGCCGGGCTTTTCGAAGTCCTTGGCGGCCCGCCGGGCCGCTGCGGGGCGGGGCGCCGACGCGCGCACGGCGGCGCGCAACGCGGCACGCGCGCGCGGGTGCATCGGCCGGTGCGGATCGGCGATGTCTATGGTCACTCGGCAGGCCCGAACTTCATGCCAGGCAGGATAGCGACATGAACCGCAAGCGCGTCGTTATTGCCGGGCTCGGAGACGCTGGTGTCCTGGCCGCGATCCGGTTGTCGGGTCACGCCGACGTCGTCGGCATTTCCGTCAAGCCGGCGCTGGTCAGTGGTCAGGAACTCGGCGTTCGGCTCTCCCGCCCGCACGATTGGGCCCGCGATTACTGGATTCCGTTCGACAGGTTCCGCCGCCTGGACGGGGTGCGGACGGTTCAGGCGCAGCTGACCGGGCTCGACCTGTCGGGGCGCACCGTCCTGGGCACCCGCGCCGACGGCGCCGCCCTCGCCGAGGAGTACGACGCGCTGATCATCTCGACCGGGGTCAGCAACGGCTTCTGGCGCCGGCCGACGCTGCAGTCGGCCGCGGAGGTGGGCGCGGAGCTGCGGGCCGCCCATGACCGGCTGGCCGCCGCCGACTCGGTCATCGTGGTGGGCGGCGGCGCGGCCGCGGTGAGCAGCGCGCTCAACATGGCCACCACCTGGCCGGGCAAGCGGATCGACCTGTACTTCCCCGGGCACTCGGCACTTCAGGCCTACCACCCGCGGATCTGGGGACGGATCCAGGCACGGCTCGCCGGCCTCGGTGTCGGCATTCACCCAGGCCACCGCGCGGTGCTGCCCGACGGCTTCCCGGGCGACGAGATCACCGGCGAGCCGGTGCGCTGGAGCTCCGGCCAGCCCACGGCGGCCGCCGACGCGGTGCTCTGGGCGATCGGGCGGGTGCGGCCCAACACCGATTGGCTGCCGCCGGAACTGCTCGACGAGCGCGGCTTCGTCCGGGTCACGCCGGAGCTGCGGGTACCCGGACAGCGCGGCGTCTTCGCGGTGGGCGACGTCGCGGCGACCGACCCGCTGCGCAGCTCGGCCCGCAACCGCGGGGACGCGCTGGTGGCCCGCAACGTCCGCGCCGAGCTGACCGGCGGGAAGTTGGGAACCTACCGCGCGCCGACGCGGCGGTGGGGGTCGTTGGTGGGCATCCAGCCCGACGGGCTGGAGGTTTTCATGCCGACCGGCCACGCGTTCCGGTTCCCGTTGTGGTCGGTCGAACGGGTGGTGATGCCGTGGATCGTCCGGTGGGGCATGTATCGCGGTGTGCGGCAGAACAATCCGCTGGGGTGATTCAGCGGCTGTTGAGCAGCAACATCAGGCCGTAGTCCATGTGGATCTGCTGGTGGCAGTGCAGCAGCGACAGGCCGGGCTGGTCGGCGACGAAGTCGACGTCCATGCTCTGATAGCCGCCCAGCATCGCGACGTCCTTGCGCACACCGGCGGTGGGCGTGCCGGCGAATTCGGTGATTTCGAACGTGTGCCGGTGCAGGTGCATCGGGTGCAGGTCGTCGCTGGCATTGCGGAAGCGCAGCCGGTAGCGCTCGCCCCGGCGCACATCGAGCACGGGCTGGTTGGCGGCCATGGCGAAAGCCGTGCCGTTGATCGTCCAAGCGTTGAAACCGTCGTCGGCGGCGTTGCGCTTCTCGATCAGCAGCTCGATGGTGTGGTCGGGCGGCGGGACGGCCGCGGGGCGCGCGAATAGCCGGTAGTCCCACGCGAACGGCGGCGGCGCGGTCCAGACCGGGTCCCCGCCGCGCCCGGCGTATTCGACCACAACACCCATGCCGCGGCCCCGGTCATCGTCGGCCAGGTCGCCCAGCACCCACACCCCCGGATTCGTCATGCGCACCAACGCGGAGACGCGTTCCCCGGCGCCGAGCCACAGCACCGGCACGGGCGCGGGGTGGGGCACCGGGTTGCCGTCCAGCGCAATCACGTTGAAGGCGTGCCCGGGCAGCGCCAGGCTGCGGGTCTCGGTGGCGCTGCCGTTGAGCACGTGCAGCAACACCAGCTGACCGGTGCGCACCCGGATGGGATCGCCGTGGCCGAGCGCGCGGCCGTTGATGGCGAACGCCGCGTAGCCCACTTCGAAGCCGCGCGGGTCGCCCCGGGCCAGCGAGGCCGCCATCGACGATTCGCCCCGCGCCCGCAGATCCGGGTCCGGGGCGCCGGCCAGGAAATCGCTGGCCATGTCGCCGCCGCGGCTCAGCGAGGGCTCGAATTCCTTGAGCGTCAGGAAGATCTCCTGGTCGTAACCGCCCGCGTTGTGGCGGGGCTCGATGTAGACCGGGCCGACCAGGCCGCTGTACTGGCCGCGCGACAGGTCGGCGCGCGGCACCACGTGGGTGTGGTAGAAGCGGAACCCCGCAGGCCCGGGGACGAAGGAGATCCGTCGCATGCCGTGCGCGGGGATGTAGGGTGTGCCCTCCTCTGCAGCGCCGTCGACGTCGACGCCCACCTGTTGACCGTGCCAATGCAGCTGCTCGGCGGAATCGGTGTCGTTGAAGACATCGACCACCGTCCGCCGGCCCTCGGTGAACCGCAGCAGCGGGCCGGGGAATTGGCCGTTGTAGGTCAGGGTCGACACGACGTGGCCGGGCGCCAATTCGACTGCGCCGGTGGCGATCCGCAACGTGTAGTCGGCCTTGTCGCCGGACCGTGCGCAGCCGGCCAAGGCCCCGGCGCTTCCGCCCGCGGCCAGCGCGGCCCATTTAAGGAACTCCCGCCGATCCGGCGACATCGTCATCGCCTCCGGGGACAAGCGTCCAGGACCGGTGACGGGAAGTCGATGCCGCGGTCCAATTCGCTTGCCAATCAGCGGGATTCGGGTATGTGGCGCCAACGGCGGGCTGCCGCCGTCGTAGCCGAGAATACCTCAAATCCCTTCTGCTAGGTTGGCGTCTGCGCGCGCGTGAGGAGAACGATTGTCCGACAGCGACACCGGCGAGCTCCGCCGAAGCCTGGGCCTGTTCGACGCGGTGACGATCGGGCTGGGCTCGATGATCGGCGCCGGGATCTTCGCCGCGCTCGGCCCGGCGGCGCGCGCCGCCGGCTCGGGGTTGTTGCTGGGACTGGCGGTCGCCGCGGTGGTGGCCTACTGCAACGCCACCTCGTCCGCGCGGCTGGCCGCCCGCTACCCCGCCTCCGGCGGCACCTACGTGTACGGCCGCGAGCGGCTGGGCGCCTTCTGCGGATACCTGGCGGGGTGGGGTTTCGTCGTCGGCAAGACCGCCTCGTGTGCCGCGATGGCCCTGACCATCGGTGCCTACGCGTGGCCGGCGCACGCGCACCCGGTGGCCGTCGCCGCCGTGGTCGCGCTCACCGGCGTGAACTACGCCGGCGTGCAGAAGTCGGCGTGGCTCACCCGTGTCATCGTCGCCCTCGTGCTGGCCGTGCTGGCCGCGGTGGTCGTCGCCGCGTTCGCCTCGGGGACGGCGGTCACCGACCACCTCCGCCCGTCGGGCGCCACCGTCGGCGGGGTCATCCAGGCCGCGGGGCTGTTGTTCTTCGCCTTTGCCGGCTACGCGCGCATCGCCACCCTGGGGGAGGAGGTGCGCGACCCGGCACGCACCATCCCGCGCGCGATACCTGTCGCGCTCGCCATCGCGCTGGCCGTCTACGCCCTGGTGGCGGTGGCCGCGCTCGCGGTGCTGGGGCCGCAGCGCCTCGGCCGGGCGACGGCGCCGCTGGTCGACACCGTGCGGGCGGCCGGCGCGGGCTGGCTCGTTCCCGTCGTGCAGGTGGGCGCGGCCGTCGCCGCGCTCGGCTCGCTGCTGGCGCTGATCCTGGGCGTCTCGCGCACCACGCTGGCGATGGCCCGTGACCGCCACCTGCCCCACGCGCTGACCGCCGTGCACCCGCGGTTCGGTGTCCCCCACCGCGCGGAGCTGCTGATCGGCCTGGTGGTGGCGATCCTGGCCGCCACCGCCGACCTGCGCGACGCCATCGGGTTCTCTTCGTTCGCCGTGCTCATCTACTACGCCGTGGCCAACGCTTCCGCGTTCACCCTGGGACACGGCGAGGGCCGCCCGCACCGCGCGGTTCCGATCACCGGGTTGGTCGGCTGCGTGGTCCTCGCGTTCGCGATGCCGCTGTCGTCGGTGGTGTCCGGCCTGGCGGTGCTTGCCATTGGCGTCGCCGCCTACGCGATTCGGCGGGTCCGCGCGAAATAGGGGTGGCGCGCTGATTCGATAAATGCTTATATAGAAGAATGTCGAAACAGCAGGCATGCTGCCCCACCCTGGGGACGGCGGCCATGGCCGAGTCCCACGCGTCGGAATTGGCGGCGATGTTCAAGGCGCTGGGCGACCCGGTGCGCCTGAGGTTGTTGAGCCTGATCGCCAGCAGCCCCGGCGGCGAGGCCTGCGTCTGCGAGATCTCGGCGACCTTCGACCTGTCGCAGCCGACCATCTCCCATCACCTCAAACTGTTGCGCTCCGCCGGGCTGGTGGACTGCGAGCGGCGTGGCACCTGGGTGTACTACTGGGCGATTCCCGCTGCGTTACAACAACTTTCATCGGTGCTGCAGCCGTGACGGGCACACACACGTCGGCCCCCAGCGCGGACGCGACCCGCCTGTCCACCATGGACCGCTTCCTGCCGGTCTGGATCGGCGCGGCGATGGCGGCCGGCCTGGCGCTCGGCCGGATCGTTCCGGGCCTGGGCGCCGTTGCCATTCAAGGTGTTTCGCTGCCGATCGCGATCGGACTGTTGGTGATGATGTACCCGGTACTGGCGAAGGTTCGCTACGACCGGCTCGACGAAGTCACCGGCGACCGCAAGCTGATGGTCACCTCCGTGTTGCTCAATTGGGTGGTCGGCCCGGTGGTGATGTTCGCGCTGGCCTGGGCGCTGCTGCCGGACCTGCCGGAGTACCGCGCGGGCCTGATCATCGTCGGCCTGGCCCGGTGCATCGCGATGGTCATCATCTGGAACGACCTGGCCTGCGGTGACCGCGAGGCCGCGGCGGTGCTGGTCGCCCTCAATTCGCTGTTCCAGGTGGTGATGTTCGCGGCGCTGGGCTGGTTCTACCTGTCGGTGCTGCCCGGGTGGTTGGGCCTGCCCCAAACCGGGATCAGCGTCTCGCCGTGGCAGATCGCCAAGGCGGTGCTCGTCTTCCTCGGCGTTCCCCTGCTGGCCGGGTACTCGTCGCGCCGGCTCGGCGAACGGTTCCGGGGCCGCCACTGGTACGAGACGCGGTTCCTCCCCCGCGTCGGACCGTGGGCCCTCTACGGGCTGCTGTTCACCATCGTGATTCTCTTTGCGCTGCAAGGTCATCAGATCACCTCCCGCCCGTGGGACGTGGCCCGGATCGCGATCCCGCTGCTGGCCTACTTCGCGATCATGTGGGCCGGGGGGTACGCCCTGGGGCTCGCGCTGCGACTCGGCTACGCCCGCACCGCCACGCTCGCGTTCACCGCGGCCGGCAACAACTTCGAGCTGGCGATCGCGGTGGCCGTCGCGACGTACGGCGTCACGTCCGGGCAGGCCCTCGCCGGGGTCGTCGGCCCGCTGATCGAAGTGCCCGTTCTCGTGGGTCTGGTCTACGTTTCGCTCGCGCTGCGTTCCCGGGTGTTCGCCGATGGCCGATAAGCCGAGCGTCCTGTTCGTCTGCGTCCACAACGCCGGGCGCTCACAGATGGCGGCGGCCCTGCTGAGCCGGCTGGCCGACGGCCGCATCGAGGTCCGTTCCGCCGGAACGCAACCCGCCGACGAGGTAAACCCCGTCGCCGTCGCCGCCATGGCCGAGCTGGGCATCGACGTGACCGCGGCCCGCCCGAAGGTCCTCACCGGCGAAGACGTGCAAGCCAGCGACGTCGTGATCACCATGGGCTGCGGCGACACCTGCCCGTATTTCCCGGGAGTGTCCTACCGCGACTGGAAAGTGCCCGACCCCGCAGGCCAGCCGCTGGCCACCGTGCGCGCGATCCGCGACGACATCGCCCAGCGCGTCCAAGCGCTGATCGCCGAACTCCTGCCCACCGCAACGCCATAGCGCGCACCGAAGAAAGGACACCCCATGTCTCGCGTGCAATTAGCCCTCAACGTCGACGACCTCGACGAGGCGATCGCGTTTTACTCCAAGCTGTTCAACGCTGAACCGGCCAAGGTCAAACCCGGCTACGCCAATTTCGCGATCGCCGACCCCCCGCTCAAGCTGGTGCTCCTGGAGAATCCCGGCCACGGCGGCAGCCTCAACCACCTGGGCGTGGAGGTCGCCTCGAGTGACACCGTGCACGCCGAGATCGCCCGCCTCACCGAGGGCGGGCTGGTCACCGACGAGGAGCTCGACACCACCTGCTGCTACGCCAACCAGGACAAGGTGTGGGTCACCAGCCCCGGCGGCGAACGCTGGGAGGTCTACACCGTGCTCGCCGACTCCGAGACCTTCGGAGAAACCAGCGACGAACCCTGCTGCCAGTCCTAGGGGCACCGCGCGATTCCGGCGCGGGCCGAACGGGAAGACTGAGCGGATGGCCGAACCCGGAGAAGACGCCTTCGAAAAGCTGGTCGCCCTGCTCAACTATCCGATGTTCGTCGTCACCACGCGGGCCGGGGGCGTCGCGGCGGGCTGCCTGGTCGGATTCGCCAGCCAGACCAGCATCCACCCGCCCCGATTCCTGGTGGGGCTGTCGAAAAAGAACCACACCTTCCGGGTCGCCGGCGACGCGACCCACCTCGCGGTGCACGTCTTCGACCACGACCACCTGGACACCGTGGAGCTGTTCGGCACCCAGACCGGCGACACGACCGACAAGTTCGACCGCTGCTCGTGGCACACCGGCCCGGCGCAGCTGCCCATCCTCGACGACGCGGCCGCCTGGTTCGTCGGCGAGATCCTCGAGCGTTTCTCGCTGGGCGACCACGTCGGGCATCTGCTCGCGCCCGTCGACGGCAGCCCGCCGCGCGAACTGGAGCGCTGGGTGTCCTTCGGCGACGTCCGGCACCTCGAACCCGGCCACGAGGCGTAGCGGTGATCCCCCGGGTGGGCACCGTCGCCGGCATCACCGAGCTCGCGTCGTTCTACGCCGATCCGCCGCAGGGCGTGCGGGCCAACATGATCTTCAGCGCCGACGGCGCCGCCGCGTTCGCCGGCCGGGCCGGCCCGCTGTCGTGCCCCACCGACCAACAGCTGCTGAGGATCCTGCGCGGCTTCGCCGACGTCGTCCTAGTGGGCGCCGGCACCGCGCGCGCCGAGAACTACGGCCCGGTGCGGCTCACCGATTCGGAACGAACCGTGCCGCCCCCGATCGCGGTGATCAGCCGCAGCGGCCGGCTCCCCGAAAGGCTGTTCAGCCGCCCCGAGCAGCCCCCGATCGTGGTCACCTGCGCGCGCGCCGCGGCCGCGCGCGATGACGCCGGCCGACGGCTCCTGGTGGCCGGCGAGGACTCCGTCGACGTGGCGCGCGCCGTCGCCCTGCTGCGCGAACAGGGCATGCACCGCATCCTGTGCGAGGGCGGTCCGACCGTGCTGGACGAGCTGGTGGAAGCCGACGCCGTCGCGGAGATCTGCGTGACGCTGGCCCCCAAACTCGCCGCGAGCCAGCCCGCGGGCCACCGGCCCACCCCGTCGCCGCTGCCCGCGCCGGTGGCGATGCGCCTCGAGCACGCGCTGGCTTGCGACGACTACGTGTTCTTGAAATATCGCCGCTGAATTCCGCTCGACATGCAGCCGACCACACCGCTTCCTATGATGGAAATGCCCGGTTGCGTGCGCGTATCGAATCGCCTGCGCGGCATCGTCTTCAGTTCATCGCCGTCCACTTTCTCGAGCCACACAGAGGAGGAATATCGGCCAGGTGAGCAGCGCAAAAGACGACCACGACTACCGCAATCTGGCGGTGAACCGGCTGCGGCCCAGCGAAGTTCAATGGGCGCTGAACCACGACGCCGTGCACGGGATCGCGTACGCCTTCAAGAATCCCGTCGCCGTCGCCGAATCCCTCGACGATCCGGACGACGACAGAATGACCTATCTCATCCGCGTCAAGCGTGACGATCTGGCGAACGCACTGGGCCGGATCAACGACTGGATCACCGAAAACCCCGGCCCCGCCGGGATGCAGGCGTTCGGATTCGTCCGGGCGCTGTCACGCGAGGGGCTGCGCGAACGCACCACCGGTGACGACGATTAATCGCTTGCCCAACTGGCTGGCTTTCGCTATTCGTCGTGCCCTCCGGCCGGCGAAACCTTAGCCTTATGCCTGCGCACGGTCGGTGACTGAGGAGTCGGGATGGGTGACACGACCGCGGATACGCGGGAGGGTTCGCAGTTCGGGCCCTATCGGCTGCGGCGGCTGATCGGCCGCGGCGGCATGGGCGACGTCTACGAGGCGGAGGACACGGTCCGGGAGCGCACCGTCGCGCTCAAGCTGATGTCGCAGACGCTGTCCAACGACCCGGTCTTCCGCTCCCGCATGCAGCGCGAGGCCCGCACCGCGGGCCGGCTGCAGGAACCCCACGTCGTGCCGATCCACGACTTCGGCGAAATCGACGGCCAGCTCTACGTCGACATGCGCCTGATCGACGGCAAAGACCTGGCCTCGATGCTGAGCCGGTATGGGCCGCTCGCCCCGCCCCGGGCGGTGGCGATCGTGCGCCAGATCGGCTCGGCGCTGGACGCCGCCCACGCCGCCGGGGTCCTGCATCGCGACGTGAAGCCGGAGAACATCCTGGTGAGCGGCGAGGACTTCGCCTACCTGGTCGACTTCGGGATAGCCAGTGCCACCGCCGACGAGAAGCTGACGCAGATCGGCACCACGGTGGGCACGGTCAAGTACATGGCCCCGGAGCGGTTCAGCGACTCCGAGGTGACCCAGCGGGCCGACATCTACGCGCTGGCCTGCGTCTTGTACGAATGCCTGACCGGGTCCCCGCCCTACACCGGCGACCAGATCAGCGTGATGGGCGCCCACCTGCACCAGGCGATCCCCAAGCCCAGCGCCGCGCGGCCCGGCATCCCCGCGGCCTTCGACGGGGTGATCGCCCGCGGCATGGCCAAGGACCCCGCGGATCGCTACGCCACCTGCGGGGACCTGTCGTCGGCGGCGTACGCGGCACTGGCCGAGCCGGACCAGGACCGGGCCACCGACATCCTGCAGCGCAGCCAGGTCGCGCGGGTGCCGGCCGCGCCCGCTGAACAGCGGCCCTCGGGGGCCCCCCAGGCTCCGCCCGCGTACGCCCCGTCGTCCGGCCCGATGTGGGCGCCGACGCCCCCGGTGCCCCAGCCGACGGGCTGGGGCGGCTCCCCCACCTGGGGGCCCGCCACCACCGGGACGCCGTGGGGCCAACCGCCGCGGCCGAGCAGGAAGCCCTGGCTGTGGGCCGGCGCCGCCGGCGTCGCCCTGGTGGCCATCGTCGGCGTGGTCCTCGCTGTCGTGCGGCCGTGGGAACCGTCGGCGCCGACGACGACGCCGACCAAACCACCGCCACCGGCGGACGCCGTCGCGCTCCGCGTCCTCGACGACGGCGTGTTCGTCGGCAGCTCGGCGGCCGCGACGACGATCGACATCTTCAACGAACCCATCTGCCCGCCGTGCGGAAGCTTCATCCGGTCGAACGCGGGGGACATCGAAACCGCCGTGAACAACAAGAAGCTCGCGGTGCGCTACCACCTGCTCGACTTTCTCGACGACAAGTCGCACAGCAAGAACTACTCGACGCGGGCCGTGGCGGCGTCGTACTGCGTTGCCGCGCAAAACGACCCGAAGCTGTACACCGACTTCTATTCGGGCTTGTTCGCCAGCAACTTCCAGCCGGCCGAGGACGCCGCGGAGGACCGCACCGACGGCGAACTGGCGCAACTGGCCAAGACCGTGGGCGCTGACGCCGAGGTGATGACCTGTATCAAGTCCGGAGACGACGTCGGCTCGGGCAAGGCGAAATCCGCGGCCGGTTACGCGACGCTCGCCGGGCTCAACGCCAACTCCACCCCGTTCGTGTGGGACGGCACCGCGTCGGTGAACTATTCCGACCCGACCTGGCTGACGAAGCTCCTCGGATGACGATGAGCGATGACATCAGGGCGACCGACGACGACCGCAACCGGACGTGCCAGCTGCTCGACGCGGCGCTCGGTGACGGCCAGCTGTCCACCGAAGAGCACCGCGAACGGGTGAGCGCCGCCACCCGGGCCACGACGCTGCGCGAGCTGCAATCGCTGGTGACCGACCTGCAGGCGCACCCGGCCGTCTCGCCGGCGGCACCACCGCGGATCGACCGCCGGGTCTGGATCGCCGCGGCCGTGGCCGTCGTGCTGCTCGGCGCCGGCACCATCTGGGCGCTGCAACGCGACACCGGCTCGGCGCCGACGGCGTCGTCGACCACGTCCACCGCCACGGCGGCGAGCGCCCCCTCGGCCGCGACCACCAGCCCGACACCCCCGCCGCCGCAGCTGTTGTCGCTGAGCGGGGTGACCGGGGTGCTGGCCCAGATGCGGACCCAGTTCGGCGACACACTGGGTTACCAACTGAACATCTATCAGGACCAGGTCGTGGTCCAGCGACCCGACACCGCGAACGCCCAGAAGCTGGTGACGTGGCTTTACCGCGACGGCAATTGGGCGACCGTGGGATCCAAGAGCTCCGTGCCCTCCCGCTTGACGGTCGGCGACCTCGGCAAGTTCGACGTGCAAGCGGTCGTCGGCGTCGTGCAGCAGGCGCCCCAGACCCTGCACGTCTACGACGCCAACCGGGTGTTCCTGGCAATCGAGTCGCGCAAGGACGGCGGCCTGAACCTGCGCATCAACGTCTCCGACGGCGCCCTGTCCGGCACCATCGCGCTGGCCCCGGACGGCACCGTCACGCAGGTCTCTCCCCCGGCCCGCTGACGGGATTGATCGCGATGGGAGTCAGGCGATGACCGGCGCGCAGGGCTCGCGGGTGGGGACGATGTTCGGCCCCTACCGGCTGACGCGACTGCTCGGCCGGGGCGGGATGGGCGAGGTCTACGAGGCCGAGCACACCGTCAAGCAGTGGACGGTGGCGCTGAAGCTGATGTCACACACCTTCAGCCAGGATCCGGTGTTCCGCAAACGCATGGAACGCGAGGCCCGCATCACGGGCCGGCTGCTCGAGCCCCACGTGGTCCCGATCCACGATTACGGCGAGATCGACGGGCAGCTGTATCTCGAGATGCGCCTCATCGAAGGCGTCGATCTGGCCAGCCTGCTGGAACGGGACGGACCGCTTCCGGCGCCGCGGGCGGTGGCCATCATCCACCAGATCGCCTCGGCCCTCGACGCCGCACACGCCGCCGGCGTGACCCACCGCGACGTCAAACCGCAGAACATCTTGATCACCGGCGACGACTTCGCCTACCTCGCCGACTTCGGGATCGCCAGCGCGACGTCCGACGAGAAACTCACCCAACTGGGCACCGCGGTCGGCACCATGAAATACATGGCGCCCGAACGGTTTTCGAGCGAGGAGGTAACCCCCCGCGCCGACGTCTACGCGCTGGCCTGCGTGCTGTACGAATGCCTGACCGGCGCACCGCCCTACCGCGGCGACAGCACCGCGACGCTGATCAGCGCGCACATGATGCAGCCCATTCCCAAGCCCAGCGAGCACGGGTCCGGCGTGAGCCCGGCGTTCGACCCGGTGGTCGCCGGCGGCATGGCCAAGAATCCGATCGAGCGCTACCCCACCGCCGGCGCCCTGGCCGACGCCGCGCACAGGGCGCTCAGCAGCCCCGAGCGCGAACGCGCCGAGACGATCCTGCGGGAAAGTGAAATCGTCTCTCCCGCAGCCGAATTCGGGCAGCGGACGGAGCCGCGCGGGCGCCACCGCTGGCCGATCGTCGCCGCCGCCGTGGTGGCCGTCGCCGCCGTCGGCGCCGTCGGGATCTGGCTGGCGCTCAAACCCTCCGGCCAGCGGCACGCCAAGGCCACCGTCGCGAAAACCCCACCGCCGTCATCGGCCGCCCCCAACGACCAACAGGCCCGGCTGATCAGCCTGCTCCCGCCCGGCTACCTGGCCGGCACGTGCACGCCCGCCACCCCGGAGTCGGGCAGCATTTGGGTGCACGCGGTGGCGATGGTGACCTGCGGGCAGAACACCCAGCCCGGCGGCCCCAGCCGGGCCACCTATGGGCTGTTCGCGACGCCCGACCGGCTGAAGAAGGCCTTCAACGACGACATCGCGAACGTCAGCCTGGTGAACTGCCCCGGCGAGGGGCGCTCGCCCGTCAGCTGGCACTACGACCAGACGCCCAACGACATGGCCGGGCTGATCGCCTGCGGCACCTACAACAATCACCCGAACGTGATCTGGACCAACGACGAGAAGCTCATGCTCAGCGACGTGTCCGGCGACCCGGCCAGCGTCGAGGACCTGCACACGTGGTGGGACGCCTACGGCTGAGCCCTAGAGGATGTAGAGCATCTCCTGGTAGGTCGGCAGCGGCCACAGGTCGTCGGCCACAACGCCTTCCAGCGCATCGGCGGCGGCGCGCACCGCGTCCATCGCCGGCAGCAGCGCCTCCTGGGCGTGCTTGGCCTCCTCGAGCACCGATTCCGCCGAATGCTGCGACAGCGCCTCGGTCAGGGTCCCCAGTGCGGTGGTGAGGTCGGTGAGCGGTGCCGAAACCGCCTCCAGCGCAACCATATTCGGCTCCACCCCGGCGGCCTTCAACGTGGCGACGTTCTGGGCCAGCTCGGTCTGGTAGCGCAGGGCCGCCGGCAGGATGACCGTCGTCCCGATCTCCAGGGCCAACTTCGCCTCGACGCCGATGGTCAGCGCGTACTGCTCCAGCCTGACCTCGTAGCGGCTGTGCAGCTCGCGTTCGTTGAAAACCCCATATTTCTCGAAGACTTCGACGGATTCGGGCTTGATGAGTTCCGGAATGGCGTCCAGCGTCGTCTTGAGGTTGGGCAACCCGCGCTCGGCCGCCTCGATCTGCCAGTTCTCCGAATAGCCGTCCCCGTTGAACACCACCGCGCCGTGATCGGTGATGATCTCGGTGAGCAGCTTCTGCACCGCCGCGTCGAAATCCTCGCCGGCCTCGACGGCCCGCTCCAAAGTCGTTGCGATGTAGTCGAACGAGTCGGCCATGATCGTGTTGAGGACGATCATCGGCACGGCGACCGTCTGCCCCGAGCCCGGCGCGCGGAACTCGAACCGGTTGCCGGTGAACGCGAAGGGGCTGGTCCGGTTGCGGTCGCCGGGATCGGTCGGCAGCGGCGGCAGGGTGTCCACGCCGATGATCATGGTGCCCTTGCCCTTTGACGAGGTGGCCGCGCCCTTGGCGATCTGCTCGAACACGTCGGCGAGCTGCTCGCCGAGGAAGATCGAGATGATCGCCGGCGGCGCCTCGTTGGCGCCCAGCCGGTGGTCGTTGGTGGCGGAGGCGACCGACACGCGAAGCAGCCCGCCGAACTTGTGCACGGCGCGGATCACCGCGGCGCAGAACACCAGGAACTGGGCGTTCTCGTGCGGCGTGTCGCCCGGCACCAGCAACGAACCCAGCTCCGCGTTGCCCACCGAGAAGTTGACGTGTTTGCCCGAGCCGTTGACACCGGCGAACGGCTTCTCGTGGAAAAGGCATTCCATGCCGTGCTTTTTCGCCAGCGTCTTGAACACCGTCATCAGCAGCTGCTGGTGGTCGGACGCGATGTTGGCGCGCTCGAACATCGGCGCCACCTCGAACTGGCCGGGGGCGACCTCGTTGTGCCGGGTCTTGGCGGGGATGCCGAGCTTGAACAGCTCCCGTTCGGTGTCCATCATGAAGCCGAGCACCCGCTCGGGCACCGACCCGAAGTAGTGGTCGTCGAATTCCTGCCCCTTGGGGGGCTTGGCGCCGAACACGGTCCGCCCGGCGTTGATCAGGTCCGGCCGCGCCAGGAAGAAGTGCCGGTCGACCAGGAAGTACTCCTGTTCCGGCCCGCAGAAGGACACCACCTTGTTGAGGTCCTTGTGGCCGAACAGCGTCAGAATGCGTTCGGCGTGGACGCCCATCGCCTGCTGGCTGCGCAGCAGCGGCGTCTTGTAGTCGAGCGCCTCACCGGTCATCGACACGAATACCGTTGGGATGCAGAGCGTGTTGCCGTTCGGGTTCTCCAGCACGTAGGCGGGGCTGGTCACGTCCCAGCCGGTGTAGCCGCGCGCCTCGAAGGTGCTGCGGAGCCCGCCCGAGGGGAAGCTGGAGGCGTCTGGCTCACCCTGGATCAGGGTCTTGCCGGCGAACTCGGCGAGGGTCTGGCCGTCGGAGACGGGTTCTAGGAAGCTGTCGTGCTTCTCGGCGGTCAGCCCGGTCATCGGGTAGAAGACGTGCGCGTAATGGGTGGCGCCCTTCTCCAGCGCCCAATCCTTCATCGCGACCGCGACCGCGTCGGCCACCGCGGGGTCCAGCTTGGCGCCCTTGTCGATGGTCGCCACGACGGACTTGTACACCGCCTTGGGCAGCCGCGCCTGCATCTCCGCCTTGGTGAAGACATTGGAGCCGAAGATCTCCCCCGGCAGTTCGCCCGGGACGAAGCTGACCGCGGGGGGAACGTATGCCTCGACATTGTTGATCGCCTGAAGGCGCACCGCATTACCGCTCAATGGAATTCCTATCGCTGAGGGGCCCCGTCTAGTGGACCGACTCACATTAGGAATTCTCGATGGCGGAATTGTTACGCCCGCGTCACCGGTATCGCCGCGATGGTTTCAAACGGAAGACGGGCCGCGGTCGTCGGCCCCGGCCTCGTCGACCGTCAGCGGCAGCGCGAGCTCTTCGAGCGGGCGCCGCTCGGCCGCGATCCCGAGCCACAGCTCGACCAGGCCCGCGATCGCCATCACCGCGGCGCCGGTCAGGAACGACCACATCACCTGGCCGCGCTCCCCGGAATTGATCAGCTGCCCGAACAGCAGCGGGCCGGTGATGCCGCCGATCGCGGTGCCCACGGCGTAGAAGAACGCGATCGCCAGCGCCCTGGTCTCCATCGGGAAGATTTCGCTGACCGTCAGGTAGGCGGCGCTGGCGCCCGCCGAGGCCAGGAAGAACGCGACCGCGAGGACGGCGATGAACGTCCAGACGCCGCCGGTCCGGGTCACGAAGAGTACCGCGAGGACCACGGCCACGACCGCCGACCCGAGGTAGGTGGCCGTGATCATCGGCTTGCGGCCGACGGTGTCGAACAGGTGGCCCAGCGCCAGCGGCCCGACGAAATTGCTGAGCGCCCAGAGGATGAAGAACAGCGGCACCTTGCCCGACGGCACGCCGTAGAACCCACTCAGCAGCGTGCCCAGGTTGAACGTCACGCCGTTGTAGAGGAACGCCTGCCCGGTGAACAGCGCCAGCCCGAGCACCGCGCGCCGCGGGTAGAGCTTGAACGCCACCCGGGCGATTTCCCGGAACGAAATCGTCTGCCGCTGCCGGATTCTGAGCTTGCGCCCCTGCGGCTCGGGCAGCGGCTCCCCGGTTTCGCGCTCCACCGCCTCCTCGATCTCGCCGACCACCCGCTCGGCCTCCTCGTCGCGGCCGTGGATGAACAACCACCGCGGGCTTTCCGGGACGTTGCGCCGGACCAGGAGCACGAAGATGCCGAAGATGGCGCCCACGCCGAAGGCGAGCCGCCAGCCGAGGTTGGGCGCGAAGTTCGACGTGTCGAGCAGGACGAGGGCGCCGGCGGCTCCCGCCGCCGACCCGAGCCAGTAGGTCCCGTTGATGATGAGGTCGACGCGACCGCGCAGGCGCGCGGGGATCAACTCGTCGATCGCCGAATTGATCGCGGCGTACTCTCCGCCGATGCCGGCGCCGGTGAAGAACCGTGCGACGAAGAAATACCAAGGGGCGAAAGCGAATGCGGTCGCCACGGTGGCGGCCAGGTACACGGCGAGGGTCAACATGAACAGATTGCGCCGGCCGAAGCGGTCGGTCAGGTGGCCGAAGAACAGCGCACCCAGGCACGCGCCGGCGATGTAGAACGCGGCGGCCATGCCGATCTGCGCCGCGTTCAGGTCGATGCCGCTGCCCTTCTCGGTGAGGCGAGCGGACACGTTGCCGACCATCGTGACCTCGAGCCCGTCGAGGATCCACACCCCGCCGAGCCCGATGACGACGCGCCAGTGGAACCGCGACCAGGGCAGCCGGTCCAGGCGCGCCGGCACGTGGGTGGTGATGGTTCCGGTTTGCACGCTTCCGCTCATCTGGCTCCAATCCGAATGACGTTCCCCAGCATTACCCAGACGAGCCGCAAGGCAAGCATCAACCGCGGTCGGCGCGCGACTCCTCGGGGGTCCAGGCCGCCGGCTGGCCGGGGTGGCCGGGGAACAGGAAGTCGATGAAAGCCGCGGCGGTGGGCTGGGGTTCGTGGTTGGCCAGCCCCGGTCGCTCGTTGGCCTCGATGAAGGCGTACTCGGCGCCGGTGACGTCGGGCACCAGCAGGTCGATGCCCGTCACGGGGATGCCGATCGCCTCGGCCGCCGTCACCGCGACCCGGCACAGCTCCTGGTTCACCACGGCGGTGACGTCGTGGATGGTTCCGCCCTGGTGCAGGTTGGCGGTGCGGCGCACGCGCAGGCGGCTGCCCTGGGGCAGCACGTCGTCCAGCGACCAGCCCGCCTCGGCGACCGTCGCCTCGGTGAGGTCGTCGAGCGGGATGCGGGACTCGCCGCCGGTGGCCGCCGAGCGCCGCCGGCTTTCGGCCGCGATCAGGTCGCGGATGCTGTGCTCCCCCGTGCCGATGATCTCGGGCGGCATGCGCAGCGCCGCCGCCACCACCCGGCCGTCGATCACCACCAGCCGCAGGTCGTCGCCTTGCACCCGCTGCTCGATCAGCACATCCGGGTAATGCTGGCGGGCGCGGGCCAGCGCGGCGGCCAGGTCCTCGGGGCCGTTGTCGGCGGTCACGCCGACCGTGATGCCCTTCCCCTGCTCGCCGCGGGTCGGTTTCACCACCACCTCGCCGACCTCGGTGAGGAAGTTGTAGTCGCCCTCGTCGAAGGTGGCCAGCCGGGCGCGGGGCACGGTGATCCCGGCCTCCGAAACCAGGCGGCGCGTCAGGCGCTTGTCGTCGCAACGGCACATGGCCACCGCCGAGGTGTATTCGGACAGCGATTCGCGGGTGACGACGCTGCGGCCGCCGTGGGTGAGCCGCATCTCGCCGGTCTCGGCGTCGAGCACCTCGACCCAGATGCCCCGACGCAGCGCCTCGTCGGCGATGATCCGGGCGTAGGGGTTGAGGTCGTCGACCGTCTCGGGCGGCGGGCTGAACAGCGGCTCGTTGATCGCGTTCTTGCGCTTGATCGCCAGCACCGGAACGCGGACGAAGCCGAGCTTCTCGTACAGGCCGATGGCGGCGGCGTTGTCGTGCGCGACGGACAGGTCCATGTAGGCGCGGCCCGCGTCGCGGAAGCGCTCGGCCAGGGCACGGTGACCGGCGTCGACCACGAGCTGCTGTTCTCCGACCCGGAGCAGGGATCGAGCCTGTGGACCCTGGCCGTCGACCCCGCGGCCGGCCTCCCCGGCATCGGGGCGGCGCTGACCCGTGCCCTGGCCGAGCGCTTCCGCGACGCGGGCCGCGCCTACATGGACCTGTCCGTCGCGCACGACAACGCCGCCG